>CAZNWL010000048.1:0-7856 GCA_964577045.1 uncultured Planctomycetia bacterium
ATCATACGTAGGCATAATTTAATCTCTCCTTAATTTGGACCATTCCTCGATAAGTTTTCTCTCCCGCGATGATAACTTGCGGGGTATCTCGACTTTTACTTCAACTAGTTCGTCTCCCGGCCGCTGGGAATGTAAATTAACCATGCCTTTCCCTTTCAGGCGGAATACCGCGTTGGGTTGAGTTCCGGCCGGCACAGTCATGGTAACCTGGCCGTCTAAAGTGGGGACCTTCACCTCTGCGCCTAATATCGCCTGGGTAACCGCTAAATCCACTGCGCAAAGTATGGTGTCGCCCTGGCGGTGAAATATTTCATGAGGCTTTACTTCAATATAAATGAACAGGTCTCCGTATCCGCCGGCGCCGGAATTGCCTTCCTGCCTCAAGCGCAATACCGACCCGTTATCTACCCCCTGTGGAATAGTAACTTTGAGATTCTTCTTTGCCTTTATCCTGCCGGCGCCGGAACATTTTCGGCAACGGTTTTTTATGATTTTGCCTTCGCCTTCGCAATCAGGGCAGGTTTGCGAAAAGCTGATAAAACCTAAACCGCTGGTAACAGTCCCCCGGCCGCGGCAGGTATTGCAGACGGTTTTTGTTGACCCTGGCTCGGCGCCGCTGCCCTGGCAAAAGGAACAATCCTCATAACGGGAGTAAGAAATATTTCTCTCTGTGCCGCGAAAAGCATCTTCCAAGTCGATACTAATCTGAAGCTGGATATCTTCGCCTGAACGCCGCCTGCCTCGCGTGGCGCGGCCAGAACCGAAAATGCCGAAATCGGTAAAAAGGCTCTCGAAAATGTCGTTAAAACTTCCGCCCATGCCGCCGAAGATGCTGGAAAAATCAGCGCCGCGGAAAATATCTTCAGTGGAATAGTGCGAATCTATGCCGGCATGGCCATATTGGTCATAAAGCTGTTTTTTCTGCGGGTCGCTCAATACGGCGTAAGCCTCGGATATTTCCTTAAATTTTTCTTCGGCGGCTTTTTTCTGCTCCGGAGGCACCCGGTCAGGGTGATGTTTCATCACTGCCTGCCGGTAAGCCTTTTTTACCTCGTCAACAGTCGCTCCTTTGGATAAACCTAGAATCTCATAGTAGTCACGGGTTGCGCTCGTCATTTATCGTCTTCTTCTTTGTACTCGGCATCAACCACATCATCGCCGCCGGGCTTAGGCCCGGGTTCCTCTTTCGGCTTTGGGCCCGCGCCAGGCTGTTTTTGCTGTGCAGAGCTCTGCGCTTTGTAAATCTGTTCGGCTAGCTTGTGCGAAGCCCTGGTCAACTCATCAATCCCTTTTTCAATCCGGTCGGGGCTGGCATCGCTTTGCTTCAAAGTCTCCCGAAGGGCGTCGAGCTTGCTCTGAATGTCCTTCTTGTCAGCCTCGGAAATTTTGTCGCCGTAATCTTTCAGCGATTTCTCGGTGGTGTAAACCAAACTGTCGGCTTTATTTTTCAATTCAGCCGAGTCTTTGCGCTTTTTATCTTCGTTGGCGTATTTCTCCGCCTCTTTCACCATCTTGTCGATTTCAGTCTCGGAAAGTTTCTCCGGCGCAGTTATGCGGATGGACTGCTCTTTGCCGGTTCCCTTATCCTTAGCCGTAACATGCACTATGCCGTTAGCGTCGATGTCAAAGGTAACCTCTATCTGCGGAACTCCCCGCGGCGCCGGCGGTATTCCCACCAGGTCAAAACGGCCTAGCTCGATATTATCGCTGGCCATGGGGCGTTCGCCTTGCAGCACCCGGATAGTCACTGCCGGCTGGTTATCATCGGCAGTCGAAAAAATCTGGCTCTTCTTAGTCGGTATCGTGGTGTTTCTGTCTATCAGCTTGGTAAAAACTCCGCCCAGAGTCTCAATACCCAAGGAAAGAGGCGTAACATCTAAGAGCAAAACATCCTTGGTATCGCCCTTTATGATCGAGGCCTGGACTGCCGCGCCCATAGAAACACATTCCATCGGGTCAATTCCCCGCTCTATTTTTTTGCCGACATAATCCTCGACGAACTTTTGCACAATCGGCATCCGGGTAGGCCCGCCAACCATGATGATTTTATCAATTTCGCTGCCTTTGAGTTTAGCGTCGGATAAAGCCTGCTGCAGCGGCATGCGGCAGCGGTCGATTATCGGCGCAATCAGCTCTTCGAGCTTTGCCCGGTTAAGCGAAGTAGTCAAATGCTTTGGCCCGGTATGGTCAGCCGTGATAAAAGGAAGGTTGATATCAGTGGTCAAAGTGCTGGAAAGTTCTATCTTGGCCTTCTCCACTCCTTCCCGCAGGCGCTGCACTGCCATCTTATCATTGCGTAAATCAATCCCGGTCTGCTTTTTAAAATCATCGGCCACGTAGTCGATTAAAATCTTATCCATATCCGTTCCGCCTAAATGCGTATCTCCGGAAGTGGAAAGGACTTTAAAGCCTCCTTCGGCCCACATCTCCATCGCAGTTACGTCAAGAGTCCCGCCGCCGAAGTCAAACACCATGATTTTCAGCTCCTTGCCGACTTTGTTCAACCCGTAAGCCAAACAAGCTGCGGTGGGCTCGTTGATAATCCGCAAAACTTCTAAACCGGCAATCGCTCCGGCATCTTTGGTTGCCTGGCGCTGGTTATCGTTAAAGTATGCCGGAACGGTAATTACTGCTTCCTTCACCGTATCGCCGAGGTAGCTTTCCGCATCCTGCTTTATCTTCTGCAGGATAAAAGCCGAAATCTGCTGCGGCGTATATTCTTTGCCGTAAACCTCGAATTTAAAATTGGTCCCGATTTTTCTTTTCGCGGCTAGGACCGTTCCTTCGGGATTAACCGAAGCCTGGCGCTTCGCCGGCTCGCCCACCAGGCGCTGGCCGTCTTTGGTAAAAGCTACCGCTGAAGGGAAAGCCTTTCCGCTGGCCACCCCTGCGCCTTCAGCTGATGGAATAATCGCCGGACGGCCGCCCTCCATGACTGCCGCTGACGAATTAGATGTCCCTAAATCAATTCCTATTACGCGTGCCATATTATTCCTCCTCTATTTCTTTTTCTTCCTTCTTTGCTTCTTTTGCTTTCGCTACCTTTACTTTTGCCGGACGCACTATCCGCTCATTCAGCAGATAACCCGGCTGTAATTCTTCTAAGACTGTGTCCTTATTAATACCTTCCTGCTCCACCACTTCCATAGCTTCATGCCGATGAGGGTCAAATGCCTCACCGATTGTCTGGATACGTTTTAAACCTTTGCTTTCCAAAAGCGCATGTAGCTGCTTTAAAATCATATCCACCCCTTGATGCAGCAGCTTAAAATCCTTGGTCGAGTCCGCGGCTTTTACGCCTCGCTCAAAGTTATCGAGAATGCCCAAAAGTTCGATAATCAAACCTTCGTTGGCAAATTTAATAAACTCGGTTTTTTCTTTGAAGCAGCGTTTTTTATAGTTATCGAACTCGGCCTGCAGCCTTAAGTATTTATCTTCCAGCTCTTTTAAAGCGTCCGGACTTTTCTCAACAATCTCTTTAGCCTCTTTTGGCTTTTCCGGTTCGCCGGAATTCTTTTTGTTCATAAACGCCCTTCGACCGCTTCCTTGAGCTGATTTCTCACTGAATTCAAGCAGGATGCGGCCTTAGCATAATTCATCCGCATCGGCCCTAAAAGCGCGAGTGACAGCCCTAAGTTCTTTTGGCGTAAGCCTGAAATAACCAAAGAACAGTCGGAGATTTCCTCAAAACCAATATCGTCGCCGATTAATATCTTGATTTTATCGTCGAGATAATCGAAAAGAAGATGCTGCAAGTCTTCCATCCTCACCTCTAAAGCATAGAAAACATGCCTTAAGCGTTCGATGTCTTCGAACTCCGGCTGTTCCAAGATATAACGCATACCTTTATAGAAAAATCCCTCTTCCCTGCCTGCCGGCAAGGCAGGCTGTCCGGAAATGGCGATTAAAGAAGCATAGCCGCTTAAGCGGGCTAAATTATCCAAAGAAAGGTTAATCAACCCATCCATATCTAAATCTGCCAGAGCGTATGAATCCATGACAACCGGGTATTGCCGGTTGATTTCCTCTTCGGTCAAGCCGTCCACATAACGTTTGAAACCTTCCTTAGTGGGCACTCTGCCCGAAGAAGTATGGATGTGGGACACTAAACCCTGTTGCTCCAAAGCCAGCATTACGTTCCTCACAGTGGCTGGCGAACAATTAAGGCGACAGGTTTCACAAAGATAAGCAGAACTGATCGGCCGGGATTCCTTAATGTAGCTGTCAATAATCAGCCCTAAAATTTCCTTTTCTCTTTCTCGATTATCGATATGTTTAACCATATTTTTTCTACTTCTGGCACTCTTGGCCCGAAAGTGCCAAGCATACTAACACAAGGGCAATTCCGCGTCAAGTTAAAGTTGCTGAATCAACCTTACCTTAATTTAGCACTCTGTGCGCTAGACTGCTAATTAAAAGGTAAAATTTTTTAATCTTCCTGCATTTCTAAAATAATCTTAACCCCCCTAACATTTATCCCTTTTTCCTCTATTAAATATTGCACGTACCGTAAAACCTTTATATCCTCTTTGGAAAAAAGCTTTTTCTGCTTCTGCTTTTTACGCTCCCGGATAATCCCTTCTTTTATTATTTCGTGCAGCAAATAATACTGCATATGCAGGAGGCCACAAACCACATTTACCGGGTATACCGGCTCATCCTGCGGGATATCAATATCAAAATGTTTATCGATGCCTTTCCATCTCATATCCCCTTTCTCCAGCTAAACTATACAATATTTTTTGAAATTTGTCAAGTTATTTTTTAAAAATTTTTAAATTATTTTTTAAAGATTTTTAGGTCAAATCTTCTTCACGGAAACGCCCTGCTTCTTTATATATTCCAGCTTATCTTTTTTCAGGCGCAGCCAGTAGACCGCTTCCTGCTGCTCGAAGTTTGTTTTCAAAACCTGGCAGTGGTTGTGAAAATAGTTTATCAAATCCATATGATTGAAAGGAACCCTGACCACTACCTCCAAACTATCCCGCATAATCCCGGAAGCTATGGCCTGTTTTAATTCCGCTAAACCCAGGTTCTTTTTAGCCGAAATAAAAATCCCCTCGGGGTATTCTTTTTTGAGCTGTTCCACTTCTAAAGGGGCAATGACATCGATTTTATTAAAAACCGTAAGCAGAGGCTTTGCGCTTAAATTTAAATCAGCGAGAATCTGGTCAACCGCCTTTTTATGCTGCAATAGATTCTTGCTGCTGATATCGATCACGTGCAGCAAAACATCCGCATACTGCAGTTCGTCCAGGGTGGTTTTGAACGATTCAATTAGATGCGGCGGAAGGTTATAGATAAAACCTACGGTATCCGATAAAACCATGGGCTGGCCGGTATCCAGCAAAAACTTTCTGGTGACCGTATCCAAAGTGGTAAATAAGCTGGGAGACTCTACCTGGCTGCTCTGGGCTAAAAGATTAAACAGCGTGGTTTTGCCGGCATTGGTATAACCGACTATGGAACACATATATTCTTCGGCCTTATCGCGGCGTTTGCGCGTTACGTTATGATGCTCTTTTACGGATTTAAGCTCCTTTTTAATCCAGGCTATGCGGTCAGAAATTTTTCTCTGGTCAACCTCCAATTTTTTCTCGCCGGGGCCCCGCGTGCCGATGCCGCCGCCTAAACGCGAAAGCATAATGCCTTTTCCTATAAGACGGGGCAAAAGATATTCGAGTTGCGCTAGCTCAACCTGCAAAATCCCTTCCTGGCTGTGGGCGTGCTTGGCGAAAATATCTAAAATCAACTGGGTGCGGTCAATGGTTTTTACGCCCAAAACTTCTTCCAAATTTCTCTGTTGCGTATGATTAAGGTTAGAGTCAAAAATCACCACGTCCGTGCAGAGTTCCTGGCGGATATTGGTTAACTCCTCTACTTTTCCTTTTCCGATATAAAGGGATGGGTTGGGCTTAGACAGCCTTACGATTATAGTCCGCGCCGGCTGTATGCCCGAAGAAACCACTAAAGCTTCGAACTCCGCAGCCAAATCATCGGCCAGCCACGGCTCTTTAGGCTCTTTGACTACGACTAACAGCGCAGTCTCTTTTTTGGTAGTTTCATACATGCGTGTTTATTCTTCGCAGAATTTCATCTTTGGCCCGCTCCGACGTCAAATTATCGATATCAAGCCATTCGATGCGCTTATCTTTCTTAAACCAGGTAATCTGGCGCTTAGCCAGATGGCGGGTATTTTTTTTCATATTCGCTTTGGCCTGGGATGCAGTGGCTTTACCATCTAGTAATTCTCCAATTTCTTTAATCCCGATAATTTTTCCCGCGGTAAGGCTTAAATTTTCCTGTCGTAAAGCCTCGACTTCATCTACCGCCCCCTGATTAAACATCTGCTCGACTCTCTCTTCGATACGGCGGTAAAGCTCGCGGCGAGAGAGACGCAAACCAAAAAGCTTGATTGGCAAATCTTCCCACAGGCCGAAAGAAAGGCTTTGTTTCTGCGAAATGGGTATGCCGGTCTGGTAATAAACTTCCAAAGCCCGGATTATTCTTTTTAAATCCTGCGGCGAGATTCTTTTTGCCGCGGCGTTATCCACTTTTTCCAACTCCTGATACAAGTATTGCCTGCCATAAAGGTCAGCCGAGGTCTGGAGAGCCTGGCGCAGTTTATCGTTACGGCCGGAACCTTCGAATATGCCGTCAACTATGGCTTTGACGTAAAGTCCGCTTCCTCCGCAAACGATTACCGGCTTATTTTTAAAATAAAGCTTCCGGATTAAGTCGGTGCTTGAGCGGAAATAATCAAACACGCTGTAAGTTTCCCTTACTGAAATTATGCCTATGAAATGGTGTGCTATTTTGCTAAGGGTATCCGATGAAGGCTTAGAAGTAATAATCGCGGGTTCCTGATAAACCAGCATCGAATCAGCGGAAACTATTTCACCGCCAAGCTCTTTAGCCAATAAGAAGCTGGTATCGCTTTTTCCGCTGGCAGTCGGCCCGACAATAAATATGACAGGAATCATAATTAGGGGTAGATTTGCGCGGGATACCCGTTGTCAAGAAGCTGGTCGGCGATTCTTTTCGCCTCATAACGGCTCTTATACCGGCCAATCCTTACCTTATATACCGGATAAGCTCCCTGCACGTCCTCAACTATCGAGCTGTCATAACCTTTGGCAGTCAACTCTTCGCTAAGCGAAAGGGCATTTTTCCTTTCGGTAAAAGCGCCTGCCTGTACCGTAAAAAAATCTCCGTAGCTTTCTAAAATTTGGACGAATTTCATTTCCGGGCCGCCGGAGTATTTTTCTTTAATCAGCTGGATATATTTATTTTTCGTTTCCCAGTCACCCTGACGCCCGGCTATTTGCGCTAAGCGCAGGTAGAGCAAAGACTTATTAGCTATTTTCGGATAGCCTGCCTCTAACTGCCGATAAATTCCTTGGGCTTTCTCATAATCCTTCTCTAAAAAATAAATATCTCCCAGCTTAAACAGCGCTAAATCATAAAAGCTGGATTTAGGAAACTTCTGGATTAATTTATTCAAATAACTCCTGGCCTGCTCATAGTCAGCATTGTTTAGATAAGCCAAGCCTAAAAAGTAAAGGGTTTCGTCGTTTTCGCGTAAACGTTTGGCTTTGTCTATGGCTTCCTCGTAGTTTCCCGCCAAATAATCCCTCTGTGCATCCTTCAAGGATAATGCGTAAGCCGATGAAATAACCAACAACCAACAAATAAAAACTCTAAATCCTAAACTCAAAATCCTAAATAAATCTAAAATTTTAAACCCAAAATTCAAAACAAATATGTTTTGGATTTTTAATTTTGAGTTTTGAGTTTGTTTAGGGTTTAGAGTTTTGAGTTTAGAGTTTAAACTCATAATTTATTTAGTGATATTT
>CAZNWL010000049.1:0-7823 GCA_964577045.1 uncultured Planctomycetia bacterium
CCTGCATAAGATTTACGAGGAGCAGGCTTTGGGAAGGATTTCTGCGCGAGCCCAAGCTTTTAACCTGGCTAAGAAAATAATCCATGAAGGTAAATAATATAGAAGTCGTTGTTATTCAAGGTGATATAACCGAGGTTGATGTCGAGGCTATTGTTAATGCCGCCAACAACCGTTTTGTGATGGGCGGGGGAGTGGCCGGAGCCATTAAGCGAAAGGGTGGTAAAGCGATAGAAGAGGAAGCAGTTAAACAAGGCCCGGTTGAAGCAGGCGAATCGGTTTTAACTTCCGCGGGGAATTTGCCGGCGAAATATGTGATTCATGCTTCTACGATGAGTGTGGATTTTAAAACCAGCGAAGAAATTATCCGCAAGGCAGCTTATAGCGCTTTGCTTTGCGCTCAAAACAATAAGATTCGATCGATTGCTTTTTGCGCTTTGGGCTGCGGCGTAGGTAAGTTTAGTTACGAGGCGGCTTCTAAGATAATGGCCCAGGAGGTATTTCGCTACATCAGGGAAGTAAAACAGCCGGTTTTAAAAAAAATAGTTTTTGTTTTGTCTTCCCCGGAGGCCTTTAAGATTTTTCAAAAAAATGTAATTGATTACCTGGAATATATAAGTAAAAAGCTGGAACAAGGGCCTTTTGTTACGGTTGACGGGATAGTCCAATATCAAGGGGGGATTGTCCTGGTTGAAAGGAGCAACCCTCCTTTGGGCTGGGCTTTGCCCGGCGGGTTTGTTGATTATGGCGAAAGCGTGGAAGCAGCAGTAATCCGGGAAATTAAGGAGGAGACCAGCCTTGATTTTGCCGATATTGAGCAATTCCGGGTTTATTCTGAAAAGAACCGCGACCCGCGCTTCCATACAGTTTCAGTGGTATTTAGCGGAAAAGGCCAGGGTGTACTTAAGGCTCAATCCGACGCCAAAAACACAAAAGTTTTTAGGCTGAATGATTTGCCAAAAATAATTGCCTTTGATCATAAAAAGGTCATTGAAGACTATATCCACTCAAAAAATAAACTCTGAATTTAAAGCTACGGCGGATAAAAACAGCTCCGTTCGTTATCTTAAAGGAGTAGGGCCGGCTAAAGAGGCGGTTTTTATTCGTAGCGGCGTCTCCACCATCAAAGACCTGCTTTATTACTTTCCTTTCCGCTATCAAGACCGGCGCAATTTCTCCAAAATCAGCCAGCTGAAAGTAGGGGAGTTCTCTATAGTTAAAGGTAAAGTTATTACCAGGTCTTTGCGCAAGATTCCTTATTTTGTCAAACAGAGCAAGGTGAGAAGTATTTTTGAGGTTATTTTAGACGATGGCTCGGGGTATCTACGCTGTGTCTGGTTTAACCAGCATTATCTTTACGAGAAAATAGCTGACCAAGATGAACTTGTCGTATGTGGTAAGTTATACAAAAGCAAAAGGGGCTTTCAGATGGTTTCTCCCGAATACGAGAGTTTTGAGCGAAGCGACATTTTAAGCCTGGGCCGGATAGCCGGGGTTTATCAGCTGCCTAAAGAGTTTAACCAGAGATTTATTCGTAAACTGATTGGCGAAACTTTGAAAGTTTACTGCCCGAAATATCCCGACCCTTTGCCTTTTTATATCCGTAAAGAGCAAAACTTGCCCAACATAGCAAAAAGTTTTGAGTCGATGCACCTCCCCGCTTCCTTTGCCGAATGCGAATCAGCCCGCCGCCGCTTTATCTTTGAGGAGTTGTTTTTTTCTCAAATTCTAGTTTATCTGCGCAAAGCTAGGCAACGTTTCCAGGAAGGAGTTCCCTTAAAAGTGAGAGTTCAACTTTTAGATGAATTACGTAGTAAATTACCTTTTGAGTTAACCTCTTCTCAAAATAAGGTATTAGCGGAAATACTAAAAGACTTCGAAAAACCTTTTCCGATGCATAGGCTGCTTCAGGGAGATGTCGGTTGCGGAAAAACCGTGGTAGCGGCATTTGCCATTTGCGTATGCTTGGACAGCGGATTTCAGGCAGCCTTAATGGTTCCTACCGAAGTTTTGGCTTATCAACACTGGGAAACCCTGAGGAGTTTATTCAAGGATTTAAATTTTTCCGGCTTTAAACCAGAGGATGCGATAAAGTTACTTACCTCATCTTTAACCCAGAAAGAAACCCTTTGTGTATATGAAGGTTTAGCTTCCGGCCGGATTAAACTTATTATCGGCACACATGCGTTGATTCAGAAAGAGGTTGAGTTTAAGAATTTAGGCCTAGCCATAATCGACGAACAGCACAAGTTCGGAGTTGCTCAACGGACTCTGCTCCCCCAGAAAGGTAAAAAACCCCAGCCGCATTGTTTGGTGATGAGTGCAACTCCTATCCCGAGAAGTTTAGCTCTTTCTTTGTATGGAGATTTAGACCTTTCCGTCATCTCCGAGCTGCCTAAAGAAAGAAAAATGCCTTTAACTTTTTGGGTTAATGAAAAAAAACGCCGCTGGGTTTACGACTTTTTAGAAAAACAGTTAGCATCCGGCCGGCAGGCTTATATTATCTATCCTTTGATTGAAGAAAGTGCGGATGAGGATTTATATTCTTTAGAAGTTATGTATGATAAAATTGCCAAGCGGTTCAAAAACTATGCGGTGAGTATTTTCCACGGACAGATGGCTAATAAAGAAAAAATCCGGATAGTCGATGCTTTCCGTTCGGGGAAGGTGGATATTTTAGTTTCTACTACTGTGGTGGAAGTAGGGGTGAACATAGAGAACGTCACGGTTATGGTAGTGGAGAACCCGGAGCGGTTTGGCCTCGCCCAGCTGCATCAGCTGCGCGGCCGCATACAGCGTTCGAAATTCCAGCCGCATTTTATTCTTATCAGTAAGGATGACCTTGCCCAGAATGCCAAGAGGCGCCTAGAAGTTATTTCTAAAGAAACCAGCGGTTTTAAAATTGCCGAGGAAGATTTAATTTTACGTGGGCCAGGTGATTTCTTCGGAAATTTACAGCATGGCCTGCCGCAGTTAAAAATAGCAAACCCCTTGCGCGATTTGGAAATTCTTAAACTGGCCCGCAAGGCCGCCTATCAGGTGATTAAAAACGACCCGCACTTAGAGAAAAGCCAAAATCGCCCCATCAAGGACGAAATAAATGAGAATATTAAGCGGTGAGTTTAAGGGTAGAAAAATATTTACGCCCGAAGGCATAAGGCCGGTATCAGAACGGGTAAGAAAATCCTGCTTTGATATTTTGGGGGACCAGGTTAAGGGTAAAAGAGTCTTGGATTTGTTCAGCGGTTCGGGGTCGCTCGGTTTTGAGGCGATTTCCCGCGGGGCAGAGTTTTGTGTTTTTATCGACGCAAACCGCAAGGGCATATCGGCGGTGAGAAGAAATATTTCTGCTCTGGCGCTTTCGGCGAAAACCCAGAGTTATTTAAAAGATTCTTTTCTGGCCGTTAAAGATTTCTTTGCCGCTAAAACAACTTTTGACCTTATATTTCTTGACCCGCCTTATTACCGCGAGATTCTGATAAAGTCCTTGCAACAGTTAAGTCAATATGATATATTAAGCCCTTCTGGTTATTTGGTGGCTTTTTGTTACCAGAAGGATGCTTTTTTGAATGAATCCGGGGACTCGCGGCTACTATTACAGAAAAAATACGGCCAGACTCTACTTTTAGTTTACAGAAAAGAAGACAGATGAAAACAGCTATCTATCCGGGTACGTTCGATCCGATTACTAACGGCCATATCGATATCATTAAGCGCGCAGCTTCAATATTCGGCAAAGTCACAGTGGCAGTCGTAAAAACCGCCTCTAAAGACGTTTTTTTTTCTTACCCTGAACGCCTGGACTTGGTCCGCCGCGTAACTAAAAATATCAAAGGGGTTGAAGTCTCTGGGTTTAGCGGTTTAGTGGTTGATTTTGCCCGCCGCAAGCATGCCAAAGTGATTGTCAGGGGTCTACGGATGATTTCTGATTTTGAATATGAATTCCAGATGGCTTTGACTAACCGTAATCTTTCCCCGGCAGTAGAAACTTTGTTTCTCATGCCCCATCCCGAATATTCTTTTATCTCTTCCCGTCTGATAAGGGAGGCGGGTTCTTTAGGGGCTGATCTTAAAAAGTTTTTGCCCTCGGTAGTTTTAAAGGCTTTAAAGAAGAAGTTACAGCGATAGGTTACGGTCGGATGAAGATAGCGGTCAGGGAAATCGGCGATAAAAAGATTCGTATCCAGGAAAATATCCCGGCGTCTAGCTGGGAAATGGACGGCCAGGAGATAGCTTTCGTTAATGCGATACACATAGATTGCGAGTGCTTTCGGGCTGGCGAAGAGATTATGGTTTGCGCGAAGGTCGAGACGCAAAGCGAATCGCCTTGCGCAAGATGTTTAAAAGCAATTAGGCAAACTATGCTTCATGATTTTAGACGCAGTTACCCTGCCGGTTCCAAAGAAACAGTTTTAGACCTGGATGATGATATTCGGGAAGAAGTCCTGCTTAATTTTCCAATGCGGGTTCTCTGTACGCCTGATTGTAAAGGCATTTGTTTTGGTTGTGGAGTTAATCTTAATAACGAGAAGTGTAAATGCAAGAAAAATAAAAATTAGGGAGTTAGAATATGCCTAATCCAAAAAGAAAACATTCGAAGTCGCGCGGCAGGAAAAGAAGGACGCATAAAAAGATGTGTTTTCCTTTATTAACCAGCTGCAGCCATTGCCGTAGGCTTAAACCTGCGCATATCGTTTGCCCTTTCTGCGGTTATTACAAGGGCAAAGAGGTTATCGAGATTAAAATTAAAGAAAAGAAGAAAAAAACCCGATAGTTTATAATGAGTTATAAAATCGGTTTGGATATTTCCGGTGGTGATTACGCTCCCGAAGCAATAATCATGGGGGCGATACTCGCTAAAAAGGAGTTAAAACAGGATATCGTCCTCATCGGCGTCCGGGATGAAATAGAAAAGCAGCTGGCTTTGCATAAAGGTTCGGCCGGCGAGTTTAACATTGTCGATGCCCCGGAAAAGATTAATATGGGGGAAAGCCCGGTTTCAGCAGTAAGAAGAAAAAAGAATTCATCGATAGTAGTCGGCATGGATTTACTTAAAAATAAAGAGATTGATGCTTTTGTTTCCTGCGGGAATACCGGAGCAGTGGCCGGCGCGGCTACTTTAAGGTTGGGGTTAATAGCGGGTGTGGAGCGCCCGGGTATCGCTTTGCTTTTGCCTTCAAAAACCGGCTTGTCTTTATTTATTGATGTGGGGGCGAATATTGATTGCAAGCCAATGCACCTTTTTCAATACGGGATAATGGCGTCGGTCTATTATAATCTGGTATTGAATAAGGAAAATCCCAACGTAGGCCTCTTAAATATTGGCGAAGAAGCTTCCAAGGGATTAGGGGTGATTAAAGACTTGCATAAACTTTTTTCCGCTTCGCCGCTTAACTTCGTCGGCAACGTTGAAGCCAAAGAAATTTTTGCAGGAAAATGCGACTGCATCGTTTGCGACGGCTTTGTCGGCAACGTAGCCTTGAAAGTTGCCGAAGGAAGCGTTGAAACTGTAGCCAGGTTCCTTATGGAGGCCATGAAGAAAGGCATTTTGGGTAAACTTGGGTTACTCTTCCTTTTGCCTAATTTAAAAAAGTTTAAGCGTAAATTGGATTATGCTGAATACGGAGGGGCGCCCCTTTTAGGCGTTGACGGAGTAGTGATTATCGGCCACGGGCGCTCAAATGCTTTAGCGGTTAAAAATGCTGTCAAAGTAGCCGTCAGGGAATTGAGCCGGGATGTAACCAAGGCGATTAACAGGAGAGTTAATGAAATCTGCCAAGATAGTCGGATTAGGCAAATACTTACCGTCTAATCGCCTGACTAATACGGATCTCGAGAGAAAAGTCGACACTAGTGACGAGTGGATTACTACCCGCACCGGGATAAAAGAAAGAAGGATCGTTTCCGGCGGCGAAGCCGCGTCAGATTTAGCTTATCAGGCTTCTTTGGTTGCTTTAAAACGGGCCGGGATATCGGCTAAAGATATTGATTCGATTATTGTAGCGACCATTACCCCGGACACGCAATTTCCTGCCACAGCCTGCTATTTGCAGAACCTTTTAGGGGCTTCCAAAGCTTCGTGTTTCGACCTTTCGGCTGCCTGCTCGGGTTTTGTTTATGCCTTGACCGTGGCTTGGCAGTTTATCGCCGGAGGGTTCTATAAAAACGTTTTAGTGGTTGGCAGTGAAGTCCTTTCGGCTATAACTGACTGGACTGACCGTTCTACCTGCGTTTTATTCGGCGACGGCGCTGGCGCAGCAGTTTTAACTGCCGCGGATAAGGGAGGCTTTCTAAGTTCTTATCTCGGCGCTGATGGTTCGCAAAGCGAGATTTTAATTTTACCTGCCGGCGGCTCGCGCCACCCGGCTTCCATAGAGACGGTAACCAAAAGGATGCACTATATGAAGATGCACGGCAATGAGTTGTTTCGGATTGCCGTCAGGTTAATGGTTCAGGCCGCGAAAAAAGCCTTAGCCAAGGCAAACTTAGGGCCTTCCGAAGTAGATTTATTTATCCCGCATCAGGCTAATGAGCGGATAATCAATGCCGTGGCTGCGCGGATGCATATCTCCGAAGACAAAATATACAGGAATATCGTCCGTTACGGTAATATGTCTTCGGCTTCCAGCGCCGTAGCTTTGTGCGAAGCTTGGGAAGAAGGCAAAATTAAAAAAGATAATATCGTGCTTTTAGATACTTTTGGCGGAGGCTTAGTCTGGGGTAGTTGTATTATTAAATGGGTATGAAGGCAATAATTTTTCCCGGCCAGGGTTCACAATATATAGGTATGGGCCGGAGCCTTTATGATAATTTCCCTCGGGCCAAAGCTATTTTTTCTTCCGTAGATGATATTCTGGGTTTTAAACTATCCGAAAAGTGTTTCCAGGGCCCGGAAACTGAATTGAAAGATACGGCAGTCCAGCAACTGGCTATTTTAGCGGTAAGCTTAGCAGCTTTTGAGATTCTCTCGCAAAAAAATATTCGCTTTGATTATCTTTCAGGTTTAAGCCTGGGTGAATACAGTTGCCTTTATGCTTCTGAAGCGCTCTCTTTAGACAAAATAGTGCTTTTGGTGAAAAAGAGGGCTCAAGCCATGCAGGAGGCAGCGCTTTTAACTTCTGCTACTATGTTAGCAGTAATTGGTTTGGAACGCAAAGTTTTAGAAGCTTTGGCTATAAGCCAAGGTTTTTACCTGGCTAATATTAACTCGCCACAGCAAATAGTTATCTCTTTGGCCAAGGATAAAAAAGAAAATATTCGCAAAATCCTGGAAGACAAAGGCGCTAAGGTTATCGAGCTCGCCGTCAGCGGAGGATTTCACTCTCCGTTTATGGACCCGGCTAAGAAAACTTTAGAGGAAGCCGTCAATAGCCTTGATTTTTCCCAAGCCAAGATACCCTTGGTGAGCAACGTAACTGCCCGGGCCCATATTAAACCCCAGGAAATCAAGGATAATCTGATTAAACAGCTGAATTCCACAGTGCTATGGAGCGATTGCGTAGATTTTATGGTTAAGCAAGGGGTGGATGAATTTTTTGAAGTTGGTCCGGGAAAAGTGCTGAAAGGGCTTATGCGCAAGATTAATCCTCAGGTGAACGTGGTTAATATCGAAAAGAAGGAGGATTATGAGTTTTGCAGGTAAAGTAGTGGTGGTTACCGGAGCGGCTCAAGGGATAGGCAAGCAAATAGCTTTGGATTTCGCGAAAGAGAAAGCGCGGCTGGTTATTCTTGATGTAAACCCGCAAAGCTTAAATCTGGCACAAGAAGAGATTTCTTCTTATAGCGAATGCAGTGCTTATCCGGTTGATGTCACTCTTGCTCAACAG
>CAZNWL010000050.1:0-7747 GCA_964577045.1 uncultured Planctomycetia bacterium
TTGGTTGCGCAAAGATGGTATCCGGCTAGTGGCTCAAGGATTGGGCCTACCAGCTGAAATTGTTAACCGCCAGCCCTTTCCCGGGCCAGGACTTGCTACCCGGATTAAAGGGCCGGTAACCGCTGAAAAGCTTGAGGTTGTTCAGCAAGCCACGGCAATTACTGAGGGACTTCTCCAACCTTTCCCAATCTTCCAGAGTATGACAATTTTAAATGAAGATCGGGTAACTGGCATTGTCAATAACGAACGCCGGTTCGGTTTGCAGATTGAGGTTAGGGCTTGGGAAAGCGTTGATGCCCGCGAGGCCAAACCCTTTATACCGCCCAAGGAGGTTTTACTGAAACTGGGTGAGCGTATCCCGGCGGAAGTGCCAGAGGTGGTCAGTGTGGTTTATCAGTTGACGCCTAAACCGCCTTGCACTATGGAGGCTTACTGAACTTTTTTCAGAAAAAAAGAGAGCGGTCCAACTAAGTTGGGCCGCTTTTTTAAATCCACGCACCAGATTTGCCTCCGGCAAATCGGTGCGGGATTATTCCCCGACGCTCCGTCGTCGGGGATACAAAATGAGTGGGGGCCGGGGCTCCGTCCCCGGGATAAAATCCTTTTAGTAAAAAATATAGCTAATTTTAGCTATATTTTTTTATTTATGACAACCATTGCTACTCTGGTTGTCATATGTTAACCTATAAGTATAAGGCTTAAAATATGAAAAATTATTATTCCACAGTAGAATTGGCAAAATCATTAGGCATCAGCCGCCAGGCCATCCTAAAAAGAATTAAAAAAGGCCAGATTAGAACAGGAAAAATCGGGCGCAATTATTTTATTTACAGAAAAGATTTTAAAGATTTAGTTCATAATGATTTAAACGGTAAAATTAAAAAAGAAATCAGGAAAGGCGTGGCTAAGGTAATAAAAGAATATAGCGAAACCTTTAAAATATTAGGCAATAGCTAATAGCCGAAACTTTAGAATTGGAAAAAATAAAAATAATTTATTTATTATACAAAAATATGATAAAAATCAGGCGGGAAAAAATTATTCTTGAGCCGACCGAGAATAACTTTGAAAATAAATCGGTTTTAAACCCCGGCGTCTATCAGGATGGCAATACTGTCCATGTTATTTATCGAGCAATAAATAAAGAGTATATTTCCTGTCTTGGCTATGCCCAGTTGGAAGGCCCGCTTAAAGTAGTGGAAAGATGGGATACCCCATATTTGGCGCCGAAGCATCGCTATGAAAGAAAAGGGGTTGAGGACCCGCGAATTGTAAAAATCGGCAATACTTTTTATTTGACTTATGTCGTCCATGACGGGAAGAACGCCCTAATCGCCTATTCCCACGGCCCTAATTTATTTAAGTTAAAAAAAGGGGGAGTGATTAGCCCGCAGGCAACCTATGATGCCATCAGCCGCCTGTTTGTAGATTCAAAGCTGAAGGATGATTATTACTTTTTTAAATCATATTACAAGGATATGGTGGCGCGCGATGTATTCCTCTGGGATAAAGACGGGGTTTTATTCCCCGAAAAGATCAACGGCCGGTTTGCCCTTATCCACCGGATTTTGCCGGATATTCAAGTAATTTATTTTAACAATTTCCGCCAGCTTAAAGAGATTGAATATTGGAAAGAATATGTAAAGAATTTGTCGAAATATGTTATTTTAGAGGGGATGCACGGCTTTGAAGCAAGGAATGTCGGCGGCGGCTGCCCGCCGATAAAAACCGATCTGGGCTGGCTCTTAGTTTATCACGGCGTGGAGCCGATGAACAAAGGAAGGATTTACCATGCCGGCGTGGCCCTGCTTGATTTAAAAGACCCGACCAGAACTATTGCTCGCTTACCCTACCCCTTATTTTCCCCTTCCAGAAAATGGGAAAAGGAAGGGCATGTCTCTAATGTGGTTTTCCCGACGGGCACCAGCATTTTTGAGAACCGGCTCTACATTTATTATGGCGCGGCTGACTCTTACATCGCGGTCATAAGCGTGGGATTAAAGAGTTTGCTCAACGAATTAATGAAGTACAAAGTTAAAGATAGTAAATAGACAAAAGGTTATGAAAAAATCAAATCTTCCCTGCGTGCTATACGTTGGAACTTTTCCGCCTCGAGAATGCGGCATTGCTACTTTTACCCAAGATTTAACTAATGCTATGGATAAAGGATTTAATTCCGCTTTAAAGAGCCGGATATTGGCGATGAATGCTAGTTCTACCGCTATTTATAATTACTCCAAAAAAATCATCATGCAGATTAACCAAGATGAGATAGAAGATTATTTACTGCGAGCCAGGGAGATAAATAAATTGCATAACATTAGACTGGTTAATATCCAACATGAATATGGCATTTTTGGCGGGGAGAGTGGAAATTACCTTTTGCCATTTATGGAAATGGTCAAAAAGCCGATTATAACGACTTTTCACACGATTTTACCCGCGCCAGATAAAAAATTGAAGCGGATTACCCAGGCTATAATTGATAGGTCTAGTAGCGTGGTGGTTATGACCCAAAGCGCCGCGGAAATTCTAAAACAAATCTATGGCGCCAAAAAATCAAAAATTTGCGTTATTCCCCATGGCGTTCATCACGTGGCCTTTCCTTCAAAATCCAAAGCCAAGAGAAAATTAAACCTACAAGGTAAGACTATTTTATCAACTTTTGGCATGATAAATCGGGACAAAGGGATTGAATACGCCATTAAAGCCCTGCCGGAAGTCGTAAAAAAATATCCAGATGTCCTTTACCTAATTTTAGGCGCAACCCATCCCTTGGTCAGAAAATATGAAGGGGAAAGATACAGGGACAGCTTAAAAAAGATAATCAGCCAGCTGAAGCTGGAAAATTACGTTAAGTTTTACGATAAATATTTAACTCTGGATGAATTAATAGAGTTTCTTAAAGCGACCGATATTTATATTTCTCCCACTTTAAACCCTTTGCAGGCCGTGAGCGGCACGCTTTCTTATGCCTTGTCTTGCGCTTGCCCAATAATTTCCACGGCCACCCAGTATGCTAAAGATACAATTAACCCAGAAAGGGGGATTTTAGTGAGATTCAAAAACCATAAAGATATTGAAAGAGCCTTGCTTTTGCTGCTCCAAGATAAAAAGGCGAGGAAGGAGATGAAAAAAAATGCTTATCTCCATTCCCGCCATATGACCTGGCAGAATGTTGCTCTTTCCTATTTTAAGGCTTTTAACAATTTCGCCAAAATTGTGCCTAGGAAAAAAGGGAAATTGCCGCCAGTTAACCTTGGCCATATAAAAACTTTGACGGACAAGTTTGGCATCATCCAGTTTGCCAACCACACCAAGCCAGACCTTAATTCCGGCTATTGCTTGGACGATAATTCCAGGGCGCTCCTCGCTAGCTCTATGCTTTATCAAGAAAAACCGACAAAAGGCCTTTTGGATTTAATTACTATTTATTTAAAATTCATTAAGTTTACCCAGAAATCGAGTGGTCAGTTTATTAGTTTTATTAGCCGGCATAAAACCGCTATTAACCAGCCGTTGAGCGAAGATTCTTTCGGCCGATCTATTGGGGCCTTAAGTTATTTATTTAATGTTGGAAATTTGCCTGACAGCTTAAAAAAGCAAACCTTTGCAATTTTTAGGAAAGCAGAAAAGAATATAGCAAAAATCCAATCACCCCGAGCCATAGCTTTTACCATCATCGGGCTGGTGTATGCTTTAGAGCCGACTTCATTTTTAAAATCATCAGGCGGCGCTTACGCCAAAGAAAATGAAGCAAACTCAAATCAGCTTAAAAAACTGGCGGGCAAATTAGTGAAAAAATACAAGCAGCAAATCGCTCGGCCGAAAAATATAGCTAAGAAGTGGTTTTGGTTTGAAGATTATTTAACTTACTCAAATTACAAACTGCCGGAATCTTTATTTCACGCTTTTAAGGCGACTGGTGATAGAGAGTATTTAAAAGTGGCGGAAGATGCTTTAAAATTTTTAATCTCCATTAATTTTGAGAAAGATTATTTTTCCGCGATCGGCCAGAATGGCTGGTATTTCCGCGATGGCAAGCGGGCCTACTTTGACCAACAACCCGAAGACACCTCTTCGGCGGTTGAAGCTTTAGTAAAAGCTTATGAGATAACGAAAAATAAAGATTACGCGGAGAAAGCAAAAATCGCTTTTGACTGGTTTTTAGGGAAGAATTATTTAAGCCAGATGGTTTATGACGAGGCGACCGGTGGCTGCTACGATGGCTTAGGCAAATATTCCTTAAATTTCAACCAAGGAGCCGAGTCAACTATTTCCTACCTTTTAGCCAGACTAGCGATTGGGAGAACGAAGCTATTTAAATAACATAAATAACAATAAAAACTATATGGACAAAAAAAGAGAAGCTTATTTAAAAGCGATTGAGGTTTTAGCTAGCTGTTCTAAGCCAAAAGGGTTTTACGCTTCGGGTTTGCCGGGCGGGTATGAGGCGGTTTGGGCGCGGGATAGCATGACCACCTGCCTGGGCGCTTGTCTAGTTGGCGATAAATTTAAAGATGTTTTTGCCAAGAGTTTAGCCCTACTTAGTGAGCACCAGTCAGAGCTGGGGCAGATACCGAATTGTGTCGGTTCTTATAACGAAGACAGAAAATCCGACATAACTTTTAATACGATTGATTCCACTTTATGGTATATTCTCGGCCATTATGTTTTTTCGCTCGCTTATCATGATTTATCTTTGATCAATAAGTACAAGAAAAATATTGCCCGGGCCGTAACCTGGCTGAAGTTCCAGGACCCGAATGAGGATAAAACTTTAGCGCAGCAGCCAACGATGGATTGGCAGGACGCTTTTCCCCATAAATATGGCCGGACCATAAATACGCATGCTCTGTATTACGCCGTTCTTAATTTTATCGGCGAGGGGAAGCTAGCCAACTACCTAAAAGAGGTTATGAATTATGAAAAGGAAAAATACCTTTCCCTTTACGACCCGAAATTGGGCTATTACCTGCCCTGGGCCTGGAAAAATCATGACGGGGACAGGGAAGAGGAACAATGGTTTGACAGTTTAGGAAATATTTTAGCCGTAATTACGGGGCTGGCTAGCGATAAAATCGCGGAAAGCATTTTAAATTATATTGATAAGGAAAAAATTAACCGGCCTTACCCCTGCAAAACCATCTGGCCGCCGATAAAAGCCGGAGATAAAGAATGGCATTCATATTTTTCTAAGTGCGATTCCCGCGAACCCTACCATTATTCCAATGCCGGTATCTGGCCGTTTATCGGTGGTTTTTATGTGGTAGCTTTAGTAAAGGTAAAGCAATACCAGAAAGCGGTAGAAGAGCTAGAAAAATTGACGCAAGCGAATTTATTAAAGCTGGAGGGCCATGAATTTAATGAATGGTTAGATGGTCAGACGGGAGAGCCAAAGGGGAAACCATATCAGGCCTGGTCAGCCGGCGCTTATATTTACGCTTATGAATGCTTAAGGCAGAAAAAAGTTTTATTTTTTTAAGGTAAAATCCCCCTCACCCCCTTTATCAAGGGGGTAGAAAAGCAAGTCCCCTTGATAAAGGGGATTTAGGGGATTGGGGTCTGGGGCTTGCCCCAGGGGAAACCTTTCATTATATTAAAAAAGAGTCGGGAAAATGTCCGGCTCTTTTTTAATATTTGAAAAACTATCCGCTTTAGCGGGCAGGTGCGTTTAATGGCGTAGCCCTCGAGTAAATCATCTATTGAAAAAGATATTGTCGTTAGTGGAAAGTGCGCTGCCCCCGCCAGACTGCGGGGCAGGCGTGCGGGCCTACTTTTTGTAACCAAAAAGTAGCAAAAAGTTTTGGGGTGCTCAATTAAGCTATCACGTTGATTAACCTAAAGATTTTCTCGCCTTGGCGCTTAAATCGCACCCCAAACCCCAGGTTTCGAGGAAAATGAACAGTGATTTAAGTCTAAAGATTGGTGTTATTCCAAAACATCATATACTATCTATTAACTGAGATTGAGTTTTTCTTTTATGGTGGCTAAAGCTTTCTGGGCAATAAGTTTATAATTATAATTGGCTAGAGCATGCTCATAAGCGTTTTTGCCCATTTCTTCCCTTAACCCATCATCAGTTAATAGCTGGGTAGTATATTTAACCAAATCAGAAATACTGGCGCGGTAAGCAAAAACTTTCGGCTCGTCAAATTTAGTTTTATGGTCAGCATCAAATCCCATAGATGCCAAAGCCCATTCCTCGTTAAGTTTAGTGGTTTCTTCAACTTCGGCCAGAAAGCCGGTTTTACCCGAAATAATCGTATCCGCCGGCCCGCCGATATTAATGGAAACAACCGGCTTCCCGCAAGCCATCGCTTCTAATTGAATCATGCCAAAACCTTCAAGGCGCGAGGGAGCGGCGTAGATATCGCAAGCCGATAAAAGGTAAGGCATAAAATTATGAGAACTTGTGCCGGTTAAATAAAGAATTTTGCCAGGATCCAAGTCCAATTTTTTGATCAAATTTTTTTCTTCTTCGTGATGTTTGGCTTCATATTCGCTGTCTAAGGCCTTACAGACATATTTCCAGTTTTTAAAGTTTTTGTCTATTTGCGCCAAAGCTTTTAGCATTTCCTGTGCCCCTTTAGTGGTAACATCGCCGCCGATGGTTAAAATCATTTTTTCCTCTGGCCGGATGCCTAGCATTTCACGTAATCCTTGGACTTTTGAATCTGACCGAGGGATGGGTTTAATTTCTTCCGGGTCAAAGCCGATAGGCAAAACGGAAAAATTATCTACCTTGACCCCGTCCCGCTTAAAAGTATCCTTTACCCATTGGCTAGTCGCAAAAACTAAAGGTAGGGAGCTTATCTCCTCCCGATAGTTAGCGACCCAGCCGTCAGCCAAAAGCCAGGGAATGGGCAGGATTCCGTTTCTTTGCGGGCTTAAAATAATATCAGGCGTGTCGGTCCAGCAGCCAATGCCAATCGCAATATCCGGTTTATAGACGTTTAAAACCCATTGTTTTTGGAAGCTGGGTTTATAGTGACAAGGCATTACTTCGCAACCGATATCTTTTAAACCACGATAGAGAAGATGGCCCTGCTGGCTTAAGCCGCCCGGGTCCGGAGGGTAAATATAAAAAACCGCAATTTTTACCCCGTTAGAAATTTTGTTATTTTCTTTATTCATAATGCTGGTTTATTCTAGGGCGGTGGAAACCGCAGTAAGAATGTTTTATATCAAAATATATCTTTCACGCTTTTTGGCATAGAAACCCGTTTTCCAATTTTTGCCGAATTTCTAACGGGGTTCATAAATTTTTGATGTCATCTTGAGCCTCCTTATTTAGCAATGACAATTAATTTTTATAACTCCCTTATTTTAAAAGCCTCGGGATTGGTGCAATAATTTACATCAATTCCTTTTGGATTAAAGCCGTAAATATTAGTCATAACCTTTCTTTTCCTTTCAAATTCTTTTTTTGTCAGATTAATAATCAAGCTAGAATTTTTTTTGGCTTGCGGGCGGCCGTATTTTCCCCGCTTAGATTTTTTGTAATTAAAATAAAATACTTTTTTTGGTTTTAGCCGTTTGCTTTTAATTAATGAATTAACCGCTTGGCAGGCGCCGATATGCCGAGGATGGCCGTATTCGCCCGTTTTTCCGTGAGTAAAGAGCCAGTCAAATTTTTTTCCGCTTGTTTTCTTTAATTTTCCAATAATTATTTTTTTGGCAATGGGAATCGATGGCTTCAAATCCAATTTTCCCTCATCTTCCCAGTCAGTAATTATGGCTTTAG
>CAZNWL010000051.1:0-7688 GCA_964577045.1 uncultured Planctomycetia bacterium
ATAAAACTCATCTTTACCACGGAAACTTTTGCCCTGGGGATAAATATGCCGGCAAGAACTGTCGTCTTTGATACTTTAAGCAAATTCTACGGCCGTTACCACAGCTATTTAAAAACACGCGACTTTTATCAGATGGCCGGCAGAGCCGGAAGGCGGGGCATAGACCAGGAAGGTTTTGTTTTCTCCCGGATAAACCCTTCGCATATCGACTCGCAAAATTTGGAAAAAATTATCTACGGAAATTATGAACCGATAAAAAGCCAGTTGAACTCCTGTTACGCCACTATACTTAATCTTTACAAGTTGATGGGCGAACGGATTTACGAGATTTACCCTAAATCATTTCACTTCCATCAAAGCAAACCCTGGGAGAAAAAAGAAACGCTCGGCCTGTTTAAAAGAAAAATCGATTTGCTTAAAAACATGGGTTATATCCAGAAAAATGGGCTAAGCCAGAAGGGAGAACTGGCCGCGCGCGTCTACAGCTTTGAACTTAATATCGGCGAAATGTTCGCCCAGGGCTACCTAGACCAGCTTTCAGCCGAAGATTTATTCATTCTGATTACTGCTCTGGTTTATGAGCCGCGTAAAGGCGAAATCCGGCCGAAAATGAGCAAAAAAGTCAAAGATTTAAAACGGGAGTTGAATAAATTCCTGAAGGATATTCATAAAAAAGAAAGGGCTTTCAGGATTTATCCGATGAGCAAAAACTTTTTCTTCCATCTTGCCGAAGCCTGCCGGATGTGGTTTGCCGGACAAAACTTTCTTAGCCTGCATAGATTCTGCGTTATTGACGAAGGGGAACTGGTGCGTTATCTGCGTATGAGCGTGCAGGTTTTGCGCGAAATCCACTCTTCAGAAACCATAACCCCCTCTTTGCAATCTAAAGTACGCCGGTGCCTAGAAGCAGTAAACCGCGACGTCGTGGATGCGGAAAAACAGCTGCGCCAGGAAATATAAAATCCTTGACAAGATTTAATTTAAAAGTATATTAGATTACCGATGAGCAAGCGTTGTAGTATTTGCGGAAAAAAAGCCTTAACCGGTAACTCTATTACCCGCCGAGGCATGCCTAAAAAGAAAGGCGGCGTAGGCTTAAAGACTACCGGCATAGCTAAAAGAAGATTTTTTCCTAATCTTCAGACAAAAAGAATCCTCATCAACGGAAAAATTAAAAAAACTTTAGTCTGCGCCAAGTGCATCAAAAGAGGTAAACTAACTTTCTCCTTGAGAAAACCTGCAGTCTCTAATAACTAATCGCGGCATATTGTGGTAGCTATCTATTCCCAGCGAAAAAGCTAAATCGAAATTCTCGGCGTAATTGATTATTTCTAAAACATCTTTATCGTAAACCATCCCTTCGAGAGTAGTCTCGCCATCGCTCAACCAAACCGAAAAGTGCGTGCCTATTTTTCTAGGGGAACTTCTTTTCAAAATATTGCTGCTGGAAAAAAGCGGGGCAGGATTTCCTTCGCCGTAAGGCTTTAAATTCTCCACTGCTTCGACTAACTCAATATCGATGTCCCTAAAAGACAGACGGCTGTCGATATCCAGCACTGGTATAAAATCCTGGGGGGTTAAACTTTCTTTAATAAGCAGATTAATCCGCTCTTTAAAATTCTCTAACTCTCCTTTGTTGATATGGACGCCGGCAGCTTTACGATGGCCGCCGTATTTAATAAGAGAACCTGCACATTTATCCAGCATTTCTAAAATATGCACGTTCTGGATAGAACGGCAAGAACCCTTGCCGATATCATTATCGAAGGAAAATACAAACGAAGGGCGCGAATATTTATCAGCCAGGCGCGAAGCGACAATGCCCAACACTCCGGGGTGCCAATTCTCCCCCGAAACAACTATTGCCGGAGAATGGCTCGAAGTTTTCTGGAGGTGCTGTTCGGCTTCCTTTAAAATCTGGGTTTCGATGTTTTTACGCAGCTGGTTATATTCGCTAAGCTGGCCGGCCAATTTATAAGCGCGGGACTCGTCTTCAGCCAAGAATAAATCGAAAGACTCCTGGGCGTGGGCCACCCGGCCAGAAGCATTAATCCTCGGCCCCAGGATATAGCCGACATGAAAGGTATCGATATTCTCCTGGCGGATACCGCAAACTTCGCAAAGAGCTTTGATAGCGAGGCGCTTGGTGCTTTTAAGAAGCGAAAGCCCTTCTTTGAGCAGGGCCCGGTTTTCCCCGCATAAAGGCACTACGTCGCAGATTAAAGATAAGGCTACCAAATCTAAAACTTCGAAATTATTTTTTTCGGTCAAAACCTGAAGGAATTTAAAAGAAAGCGCTCCCGCGCTTAAATCCGAAAATGGGTACGGGGAATCTTTTCTCTTAGGATTGACTAAAGCAAAGGGCAGACTCTTTTCATCTTTTAAGGAATGATGGTCAATTACAATAATATCTATCCCCCAAGACCGGGCGAGCTTGATTTCCTGAAGGCTGGTTGTGCCGCAATCAAAAGCAATGATTAAACTTACCCCTTCCTTTTTTGCTTTTGAAACCGCTTCCTGGTTTAATCCATAGCCTTCTTTCACCCGGTGAGGAATGTAAAAAGAAAATATGCCGGGGAAATTTTTGGCATATTCATGAAAGATAACCAGCGAAACCACGCCGTCAACATCATAATCGCCGAAAACTAAAACTTTTTCCCGCTCTAAAACCGCTTTTTTTACCCGCTGTTTAGCTTTTTCGATATCCGGAAGCAAACCCGCATCATAGAAATCATGCCGGCCGGCCTTTAAAAAATAATTGAATTCCGGCTCTTTTAACCCGCGGTTAATCAATAGCTGCACCAGTATCGAATGCAGGTTATAGTTTCTCGCCAGTGTTTGAGTTTGAGGGTCTGGCTCTTTTATCTGCCAAATTTTTCTTCTCATTACATTTTTTTAGCCGGGGTTATCCCTAAAAGATTGAGCCCAGAGTGAAAAACTATTCTCACTGCCCGTAAAAGATTAAGGCGGCTTTGGGTTATATTTTTATCCTGGTCGATGACTCTGACTTTTTCGTAAAACTGATGGAAGTCCGCGGCTAAACTTTTCAGGAATTCAATGACGAATACCGGTTCTAAAGTATAGTAAGATTTCTCTAAACAGTAGGAAAATTGCAAAAGCGAACGTAAAAGATTAAACTCCTCCTCTTCTTTAAGCAAGAAACTGAATTTAGGCTCGAAAGGTAGGGGCTTGGCTTTTCTAAAGATACTTTCAATCCGGGCACAAACATATTGGATATAATAGAGAGGGTTATCAAAAGAAGCTTCTTTGGCTAAATCCATATCAAACTCTAAATGCGAGGAGTTTTTGCGCATAAGATAATAAAAGCGGGTTGCATCTTTACCGATATCCTTAATTAAATCTGAAAGCTGGATAAAAGTTCCGGCGCGCTTAGACATCCGCTCTTTAGTTTTTAAACTTACCAGCTGTATGATAATCACCTTCAATAAATTCTGATCATAGCCTAAAGCGCTAATTGCCGATTTAACCCTTTGAATATAACCGTGATGGTCAGGGCCCCAAAGATTTATGAGCTCAACGAATCCCCTTTTGATTTTATCCTGATGATAAGCGATATCCGAAGCAAAATAAGTGAGCTCGCCGTCTGCCTTCCTGATTACCCGGTCTTTGTCATCTCCAAACTTAGTGGCTGAAAACCACAGAGCCCCTTCTTTCTCATAGATTAAACCTTTCTCTTGCAAATAACCTATCATTTCTTTGACTTTTCCGGCCTTAAGCATTTTCTCCTGGCTGAACCAGCTATCGAATTTTATCCCCAAAGTCTTTAAGTCTTTCTTGATGAATTTATCAAGAATATGTTCGATGACAAATTTTTCCAACTTAAAACTTTTGGGATTTTTTCGGTAATCTTTGCTGGCTAAGATAACTTTTGAAATATCTTTTACATATTCACCCTTGTAGCCTCCCTCGGGAATCCGGGGCAGCTTTCCCTGCCTGCCGGCAGGCAGGCTTTTCTTTGCTCCCATCCACGCCTTCACCGAAAGAAAAAGAAGCTCAATCTGCCTGCCGGCGTCATTAAGATAATATTCGCGGCTTACCGTGTTTCCAAAAAACTCCAAAATATTGGCGATGACATCGCCGACTACTGCCTGGCGGCCATGAGCAATGGACAAGGGGCCGGTAGGATTAGCGCTTAAAAATTCAATCATTACTTTTTTATCGTAACGGTTCTGAAAAAACTTATCTCCGGTAGCGATAATTTCGTTAAGGGAATTTATGAGGATATCCCGGGAAAGAAAAATATTGATAAAACCCGGCCGGACAATATCAACTCTTTCGGTTAAGCCGCTAAGTTTCTCCTCAAGGACAGTTTTTATCTCTGAAGCGATGGCTAAAGGGTCTTTTTTTAGTTGTGAGGCGAGCCTCAATGCCACCATCGAGGATAAATCTCCGTACTCTTTAGTTTTGGGCAATTCCCAAAGAGGAGGCTCGAGTTTCAAGCCGTAATCTTTAACGGTTAGTTCCTGAATAATTTGAGAAACCTTATCGTAAAAACCTTTCATTCTTTTATAAAAATTGATTACGGAGATTATAAATATAGATTACAGCGATTCGCCATCTCTGTAATCTTTTTTTAATCTCTGTAATCATAATTAAAATTAAAGGCCGGCTTTATTGACCACTGCTTCTAAGCTGGCTTTGACCACCGGCGGGTTCTTTATGGCCTTTAAAGCGGTTTGGGGGTCTTTGAGGCCGTGTCCGGTAAGCGTACAGACAATCTTAATTTGTTTATTTTTAATTCCGGAAAAAAACTTATCCTTGCCCAACATAAACAAGCCGGCTACTGAAGCCGCTGATGCTGGCTCGACGAATACGCCCTCTTTCTGGGCCAGGAACTTATAAGCCGAAAGTATCTGCGCATCGCTCACAGCAGAGATCAACCCCTTGGATTGATCGCGGGCTATTTCGGCTTTATCCCAGCTTGCGGGATTGCCGATCCTTATGGCCGTAGCGATGGTCCGGGGATTTTTTATGGGGTGGCCTTTAACAATCGGAGCTGCGCCGCTGGCCTGGAAACCCAGCATGCGCGGCAGGGTTTGAGTTTTTCTGTAAGCGTAATACTCTTTGTAACCCTTCCAATAAGCGGTGATGTTGCCGGCATTGCCTACGGGCAGGCAATGAAAATCCGGAGGAAAACCTAAAAAATCGCAGATTTCAAAAGCAGCGGTTTTCTGGCCTTCAATGCGAAAAGGATTCACTGAATTCACCAGCTCCACTTTATATTTTTTAGAAATCTCCCGTACCACCCTCAAAGCATCGTCAAAATTACCTCGGACTGCAATCACTTTTGCTCCGTGAATCAGGCTTTGCGCAAGTTTTCCCAAAGCAATCGCCCCTTCGGGGATAACCACTATGCATTTCAAACCCGCTCTAGCGGCGTAAGCCGCTGCCGAAGCCGCGGTATTTCCGGTAGAAGCGCAGATAACCGCTTTTACCCCCTTCTCCTTGGCTTTAGAAATAGCCATAGTCATCCCACGGTCTTTAAATGAACCGGTGGGATTTAAACCCTCGTATTTAAGATAAACTCGGAAGCGGCGGCCTAATTCAGCCGATATCCGAGGGGCGTAGATAAGCGGGGTATTGCCTTCGTTTAAGGTTATAACCGGGGTATTCTTAGTTACTGGAAGGTATTGTTTATACCTGTTGATTACTCCCAAATAGGCTGACATTTTAGATTACAGATCCTCAATCCTGATTATTTGAGACGGGCTTTTAATCACTCTTAACCGGTCTATTTCGGATATGGCCTCACAAATACTTTTTTCGCGAGCCTCATGGATAATCATAATAATCGGAACGAATTTCTCTTTATTCCGCTCTTTCTGGCTGACCGAAGCAATGCTGATATTCCTGGCGGCCAGAATTTTAGAAATTTGGGCGAGCACCCCTGGCCGGTCGCAAGCCATGAAGCGGATGTAATAACGGCCTTTGATATTTTCGATGTTCTGGATGGTAACTTTCTCCTCTTTCCTCATCAGGTCCTGTTTGGAAGAAGCAATGCTCACTATGTCGGACATCACCGCGGAAGAAGTGGCCACTCCGCCTGCGCCTTCGCCGTAAAAAAGAAGCTCGCCGGCAGGTTGAGTATCTAAATACACCGCATTATAAGCCGAGGAAATCCCGGCTAAAGGATGCTCGATGGGAACGAGGGTCGGCTGGACCCTTAAATCCAGAAGGCCTTTATCTTTTTTGGCGATGGCCAACAATTTAATCCGGTAGCGCAAATCTTGGGCGTAAATAACATCCAAGAGCGATATTTTAGAAATGCCCTGCGCATAAACTTTTTTATATTGCGGCCAGACTCCGTAGCAAAGATAAGTTAAAATGCATAACTTATGCAGGGCGTCGATGCCTTCAATATCTAAGCGCGGGTCCTGTTCAGCATAACCTTCTTTTTGAGCACTTTTTAGAGCCGAAGAAAAATCGATATTTTCCTTGGCCATCTTATGAAGGATATAATTAGTAGTTCCGTTAAGGATCCCGTATAATTTTCTTACCTCACAGCCAACCAAGCCTTCGGAAATACTTTTTATAATCGGAATCGCTCCGCAAACAGAAGCTTCGAATCCCAAGCGGCGGCCTAAAGACCTGGCCAGAGAAAAAATCTCTTTGCCATTGGTAGCTAAAAGTGCCTTATTGGCGGTAATCACATCCTTACCCCTACGCAAGGAGTCAATAATAAACTTGTGGGCCGGTTCAACACCGCCGATTAATTCTATAATGATATCGATTTCAGGGTCGCGGATTAGCTCGGCAGGGTCGTGAGAAAAATCAACCGAAAACCTGTTGGCCAGTTTCTTTTTGCCAGGAGCGATATCACAAACTTTTCTGATATCAATCCGGACTGCGCTGCGGCGGGCGATTAAGCCCGAATATTTTTTAAGTGATTCTAAAACCGACAGCCCTACTTTTCCTAAACCAATTATTCCTACTTTTTTAACGATCATTTCAAATGTTCCTGTATAAATTCACCTAATTTTTGGAAAAACTCTTCGTCTAAATCTATAAACTTAATCCTTGTTTCATAAATAAGGTCCCTTACTATTTCTTTGGAACCAACGACTTCTCCGGTAACCTCTATCTTCTGCGGGATAAGCGGAAAACGGATAGTCATGGCTAAAAACGTACCCTTGCTAAACAAACGGTTAGTAGTGAGCAGCATGCCGCCCTGGCTGACATTTTTACTCTGGGTCAAATCGTAACCATCCACTATTTCTTTAATGCGGTAGCTGACCACAAAATTAGCATCCAGCCGAGAATGTCTTCTTCTTTCCGGTCCTTGATATCCAGCCATTTTTGCCTCCTTAAACTATTTGCGTCCCCAAATAACATCGAAGTTATTATACCATGTTCGAACCTACTTCGAACAAAACAACTCCGAGTAACGCTTACTCTATCATAGAGCCGCCGCGTATCCGCTGCGATCTCCGCGGCGACATCTAATACTCTGTGCCGCCCCGCCATCGCTCCCTGAACGGTCGCCCTTCGCTGCGCTCAGGACTCCCGTAGGTCGCTTTGGCGGGGCTTGGTGGCTGGCTAGTTGCCGCTCCCCCTCGTCCCTCGGCTCCGGCCTTCGGCCTGCGCTCGGGACTTCGCCAGCCGTGAATTAGCAGGGCTCGCTGGGGCTCGGGGTCGCTGGGCGCTCGCTAGGCCGCTCGCTTCGTGGT
>CAZNWL010000052.1:0-7579 GCA_964577045.1 uncultured Planctomycetia bacterium
GCTTAGCCACTAAAGGCACTGTGGCATAGGGTTTGATTTTTGAAATAATCTTAAACATATCCTGGGGCCCGGTAGAACAATTAGCGCCAACCGCATCTGCCCCCAGGCTTTGCAGGGTAATCAAACAAGATAAAGGGTCGTTTCCGTTAAGCGTACGTCCGGATTTCTCGTAAGTCATAGTGACTATAGTAAACTTATCCGTCAACTCTTTAACGGCAATCAGCGCGGCCCGCGCTTCCTGAATATCAATCATGGTCTCAATCACAAAAAGGTCGACCCCGCCCAGAAGCAAACCTCTAACCTGTTCTTTATAAATATCCACGGCCTCTTGGAAATCTAAACTGCCGAAAGGCTTGATAAATTCACCTGTCCCGGAAATATCCGCGGCGACCAAGGCGTTATTGCCAACAGCCGTGCGGGTTAAAGCTACCAAACGCCGGTTAAAAGCAACAACGTCCTTAATTTTAAAATAAGAAAGCTTTTTACGGTTGGCGGTAAAAGTAGGGGTATAAATTATGTCGGCTCCGGCTCTTACGTAATCAGTTTGAATGCTTTTGATTATTTCGGGGTGTTCTAAACACCAGGCTTCCGGGCAAACCCCTTGCGGCATGCCGCGCTTATAGAGTTCGGTTCCAGTTGCGCCGTCAAGCACTACAACTCTTTTCTTCAAAAGCTCTTTTATTATTAACTTACTCATCTGGTTTCCACCACTCCTGCCACAGCCGTCACTGACTTCTCGGGCGTGAGGATATATTTATCCGTTAAAGAAACTTCTAATTTTTTTAAGTCTAAAAGTTCGTAGATTATCTTTTGATTCTCTAAGATAAAATCGCCATATCCAGAAGATATGCGTTTTCGAGCCAGCTGTTTATTTTCCCGTTTAAGCAGGCGGTTAAAATAAGCAGATAACCAATCAAGGCAAAGGTCAACGCTTTCCGAAGCCACCGCGTCAAAAACCACGCCCCGGGTCAAATCTTTGTCTTTAGAGTTTTCTATAGCCTTGTTAATCTTCTCTCCGGATGTGGCCCCTAAAAGAACTAGTTCAGAAGCATTTTCAAAAACTGAAACTACGAGTTTGCTTCTAAAAATAACGCCGCCGCAGAGCTCTAAGGCACCGGCGCTGCGTTTGACAACTTTGATTCTACGGCCTGAACCTTTCAGAGTCAAAAGTTGGGCTGCCTCATTAATATAGGCGTCAACCTCTTGTTTCTGGCGGCCGCTCAACTTGGTTAAGCCTTGCCTGTAACCTAAACGGTTATAAATTTTTGCAAAAGGAGCCTCTATGTTTATCTGGTTAAAAAAATGTAACTTATCCATAGCTAGAATTGCGCCTGCGAAATACAAGGCGGGTTTCCACGGCTAAAGCAGCCAGGCTTTGCAGGAAAATACCAATTAAAGTTAAAGGGACTAATGTTACCATATCGCTTATTTTAGCAAAAGTTTTATTTTCCGGTCTATTTTGCGGCAGAACGAGCTTAGTTAAAATCAAACTCATCATCATACCGACAATCATCAGGCTGAAAATTAAAAAAGTTATCCGCGGGGCACTGTAATAAGTAGCCACATCCTGAAACTCGCGGCCAGAAAGCAGCGCGGGAAACCACCCGGCAATAAATAAAAGGAACGGCCAAACGCTGCTAAGAAGCTGGGTTTGAAGCAGTTTAAAAGTAAAGCTAATTTTTTTTGCAAAAGGTATCCTCTCGGCTTTTAAAAAAGCTCTCATTACCATCGGGAAATTTTCTATGGCCATAGCCTGCTCCCGCTTTTGGCGGTAAAGTTCATACGGCCCTGCACAGGGTTTAATGGGGTAACCGATATAAAGCGGTATAACCCTAAAACCACCGTTAAAATAAATGAAAGCCTTCCAAAATATAGCCGTATCCATTGAGGCAGAATCCGGCGGCCAATAATCTACGTCAGCCAGAACATCCAAGCTCAAACTGTAACTGGAAAAACTAACCAAATTATCGGGATTAGCTGCCTCAATCAACTGCGAAAAGGAAGCGCTGGCATTAAGGGTTGCCCGGGCAACCGGGCTGGACAAAATTGTATAGTCATAAACCGGTATGGGCTGAAAGCAGGCGGCCTGCCGATAGGGCGAAACCATAAAACGATAAGTAAGGCAGCTTAAGTAATCCGGGCTTATTATAATTCCGGGTTCAAAGCAAGAAACAATCACTTTATCTAAAGGTATTCTCCTCGCCTTGAAATATTTTACCGCTTCTCGGGCAGCGCAGTTGGCAATTGCCGGCCGCTTAGAGGTTTCTTGAGATAGTTTATCCGAAGCATAAACCACTAAAGCTTCGAAAAGCTTATCCCGGTATTTTTCGATAAGCTGGCTGGTATTCGCGCGTAAAGACCCTTTTACTCCGTAGTCAAAGGCGAAAACTGCGGTTATTTTTATCGAAGGAAAATTGCTTCTCATAAGGCTATCCATGGTCTGGGAAAGTTTTTCCGCATCAGGAGTTTCGGCCGCGATGATTACCAGATGGTGCAAATCTTCTAAGTATGGCGCTTTTTGCTTACTTTTTTCTAAAATCCGCATCTCATTCCTGTGAATTGCCCGGGAAAGGTCTTGTTTTGCCTGGGGGTTCGCTTCCTGCTCGTTCAACTCTTTCCAATAATCGTAGATGCGGTTTAGGCCTTTGGCTCGGTATAGCCAATCGGTTTTTGCTTCTAAGTTAAGGCGTGAACGGACAAAAGATAAAAAAATAATCATATAAACAAAACGCAGGAGCAAATAAAAATCAAAGGCAATGATAAAAACAGAAGCAGCCAGCGGCTTAACCAGGCCCAGGATAACCGCGCCTAGGATAACTGCCCAGCTTAAGGCTCCGGGCAGAATTTCAAAAAACCGCTGTAAAAGCCTTTGCGTTCCAGTTAAATCCCGATGGGAAAATTTAAACTCCATAAGTTATTTACCGCTTAAATAATCTTTAAAAGACAATGGCTCTTTTTTTGCCTGCGGAGCAATTTCTACACTGTACAACTTATTGCTCACCGGGTCTAAGTAATAAAGTTTTTTTAAAGATTCCTGGTAATGCGCCGCGGAACCTTTGCTTATTTTGACAACCTCGTTAGGCTCTGCTTCATCTTCATCTTTAATCTCAAAAAGCAAAACCCGGTCAACATCGGTCAAAATAGCATATGCCCCCTGATAAGCCCAAAAACTTTGGGTGATATCTTTGCCTTTAGTATAAAAGGTAAACCTTTTAGGAAGGGCACTGCTAGTGGGCCTCGCCTCATTCAAAAATAACGGCCGGTAATCGATAATCGCTGCCAAGTCTTTGAGCCAGAATAAAGCCCGCTTGGTCTGCTGATGGAAAACTAACCCCCGGACCCCTTTCTCTACCCAGCGGTTCGGGCTTAAGTTACTGACGAGTTTGCCTTCCGAGCCAATAAAAAAAATAATCTTATCGTCTAACGGCTTAACTTCAAAAAAACCCTCCTGGCCAAAAAGAAAATTACCTAAAATCGGGTCGTCAAAAATAACCCGCTGGTTTGAGCGGTTATAATCAAGGCGCAATAGCGTATTGATATCTTTTAAAACGTAAATCGAATGATTAAAAAGGCCATAGCCCTTTAAACTCTCGAGATAATTTTCCTCTAGAGCGTAAGCGGATAAATCTATTTTATTGAGGTTGCCTACGCTGAAAGTAAAAAGCTGCCCTTCTACTGCTGGGTCCCAAAGAATATGTTCGCACTTGGTGGGGAAAAATTGGCTGATATCCTTTATGCTTACGTAGCCCTTTTCAAAATTAACTAAAAGGTATTTAGGCTCCGTGGAGCTGCGAACCTCCAGGACTACTTGAGAACTTTCCTCTACCTGGTAAAGCTTAATTACTTTGGAATACGCCAAATTCGACCCTGGCCGGATAAAAGGAGTAAGCTCTTCATTTTCAGAGTCGAAACTGTAATAATCGCTCAATTGAGAACCTTTATTGAGAATAAAAAATCGGCTTCCTGGCAAAGAGACTAACTGGAGAAAAGACTCCTTAGATACTTCTTTAGCCTTCCAATTTTCCGGGACCAAAATAATTTTATCAAAGACCGACGCTAGGTTAGGGAAAGTTTGAATTTTATTATGCCAAGGTTTGTATCCCTCTAGAGTCACCGTCACATCATAAGTCCCCGGGAGCATTCCTTTTATGCCAGCCGGGGTTTTTTCGGTAAAACGCCTTCCTTCTACGAAAATTTTAGCTCCCGGCGGATTAGTAGAAAGAAAAATGAGCCCGTTTGCGTCCTTGCCCGGTTTGGCAATCCGTCCGAAAGCATAAAGAATTAACAAGGGGCAAAAAATAAGATAAACGGCTAAAAGCGCAAGCAGGACTACTTTTCTAAAATAAAGCATTACTCTCTACCAATTAAATTGCTCACATTATAACAAAAATACGCGAAAATTGTAAGCCTGTTGGCAAATCCCAAGCAATATGGTAACATAAAATCAGCGGTTAGAGAATAGAAATAAAATAATGAAAATTACCTTAGCCAAATCTGCGGGGTTCTGTTTCGGCGTAAAAAGAGCTTTGAATTTAGCCAGAAAACTCAGCCTTTCTGAGCCTGGAAAAATCTATATTCTTGGAGATATCGTCCACAATGAACTGGTGGTAAAACAGATTAAAAAATCCGGGGTTAAGAAAATAAAGCGGCTTAAACCGGGCATGGGGAGAATTCTCCTCATCCGGGCCCACGGAGCCGGAAAAAAAATCTATCAAACAGCCAAAAAACTCGGCTATGAAATTGTTGACGCTACCTGCCCCAAGGTGCGCCAAATACACGAAATTGCCCGTGAAGACGAGGCTTCAGGCTATCAAATCATTATTATCGGCGATAAAAAGCACGATGAAGTCAACGGCATAGTCGGCCAGTTAAACCAGAAAGCCCTCATCATCAGCAGTTATAAAAATATCCCCTATAAAAAGCTATCAACTATCGGGAAGGCTTCAGTGGTAGTCCAATCGACGCAGAACTTAGAAAATGTCCTGAAAATAGTCGAAGTTTTAAAACGGCAAATTAAAGATTTAAAATTCCATAATACTATCTGCCAACCGACCACCGTGAAACAAGAAGAATTAAAAATTCTGCCCCGGCAAAATGACCTCATGCTAGTAATCGGTTCAAAAACTTCCGCTAACACTAAAAGGCTTTATCAAATCGCCAAAGCTTTAAATAAAAAAACTTACTGGATAAATTCGGCTAAAGACTTAAAGAAAGGCTGGCTCAAAGGCATAGAAACCATTGGGGTGACTGCCGGAGCTTCGACCCCTGACTCTGTTACCCAGACAGTAATTCAGCAAATCAAAAATTGTCTTGATTTTAGGAGTTTATCCAAAAAGCGTGCTTGCGGCCAAGCGTAGCATTGATAACGATGTGCTTATCCGGAGCGAGGCTCAAAGCCTGATGGATGTTGCGGTCGAAAGTATAAAGCTCTACATGTTTTCCGTAAAGTTCTTTAATTTGAGTTATCACCTCGGCAAAATCCGAATCCCCGGATACTAAAGCCGCTATATCATACTGATCGGTGACTGCCTTGGAATACATATCCAGGGCAATTTTTACGTCAATCCCCTTCTGCACCCAGCCTTCATTAAAACGGACCAGCCGGCCGAGTTTGATTTCAAAATAAGGAATATTCTTTTTAAGGTTATTCAGGTATTCCTGCTGCTCATTGTAAGTCTCGCGGTTCTCTTCTTTACTGAACTCCGAAGAATAATAATAAGAACGGATGAGCCTGTCAGTGCCGGTTATCCATTTTATAAGATTATCCCAACGGATGTCTTTGCGGCGGATGCCTTTACGCACGCCTTTAAGCTCGCGTAGTTTTTGCACTACATATTCAGCGTCAATAAAAATCATTACCCGGTTCATCTTATTCCCACGAGTTAGGGCTGTTATTTATCGAGCCACTTCAGATGCTCCTCTTCTGCTTTCTCTTTTATATAAACATGCAAACGGTTTGCCCCTTCTGGATTAATCTTAATAAACTTTATGCCGATTAGAAAAGGAAATTTTAAATCCTTTATTTCTTTAAGCCAGACTACCTCTCCGACGGCTTTAATCGGTTTTTGGCCTCCTTCAAGGTAGATTTCTAAATCCAAAATCATTTTAGGCTCAAGGTGCTGTAAAACCGGAAGGCAAATTCCCCCTTCGGAAATATCCCGGGACTGCGAAGAAACCATACGGAAACTCTTGACCACCTGATAGACTACTTTAAATGATTCGTTAATTCTTACGGTTTTGCGGCGTTCTTGCATAGGGCTTACTCTATCATAAAAGGACGGCAATAGCAACTTCTTTTAATCACTCGTCTTCACCGTCTTTAAGGCTTTCGTAAAATTCGCGGTAGTTCTCTTTGTCTTTGCTTTCCCTTAAAGCCATGGCTGCCCGGGGATGCTCATTCATCATTCCGGCTATGGCGTAAGGGATGATATAACCCCACTCTATTTTATTCCTTAAAGGAATGAACTCTTTGGATATTAAATCCAGGACTGGCCGGATGTCAAACTTGGGGTTCTTCAGAAACCCCATCAAAAGCTCCAAGGGACAATTCCCGGCAGCCCGGCCTATTCCGTAAACAGTCGCATCCAGATAGTTGGCGTTATGGATTATCGCTTCGATAGTATTAGAAAAGGCTAACTGCTGGTTATTATGCCCGTGAAAACCAACCTCTTTGCTCTTCAGGACTGATTTAAACTTTTTTACCAAAGCTTCAACCGGTTCTTGATAGAGAAAGCCGAAACTATCCACGATATAAACAACTTTGGCTTTGCTTTCTTCCTCAACCTGGACAATAGCTTCATCTAACTCTATTCCGGCGTCACGGGAAATCGCCATAATATTAATGGTAGTTTCATAGCCTTTCTCGGCAAAATGATTAGTCATATATATCGCTTTATCGATATCTTTTACATAGCAAGCTACTCTGATCATATCTACCGGGCTTTGGGATTTGGGCTTAACATCATCCATATCAACCCTTCCGATGTCAACCATGACCGCTATTTTAGTCCTGCTTTTTATGCCTTCGGTAACCCGCGATATCTCGTCATCGTCGCAGAACTTCCAAGGCCCGAATTCTTTTTCCGAAAAAAGTTTCTTCGAGTTTTTATACCCTAACTCGATATAGTCAACGCCTGCGGCTGATATCGCTTTATAGACTTCGCGCACAAAGCGGCGATCAAAACTGTGGTTATTAATCAGGCCGCCATCACGAATGGTACAGTCTAAAACTTTAATTCGTTCCCTATACATCTTATATCTCCGTTTCTTTGACTAACCGGCGGTAATATTCCAGACATTCCCGGCAAGTGGGCCCTTTGTGCTGCCACTGCTTGTGGTCTTTTTTAATCAACTCGATTAAATACTCTTCAGCTTTAATATGCTCTAGCGAATGTTTCTCTTTAATCATCCTCTGGCAAATCTGGCATTGATAAGTTTTGCCGCTTCCCGAATTTTGATGAGTTTCTCCCGTAACCCCTGGGGTATCCTCGCATTTATTGCAAAGTTCGGGGTTCTGGCTAGAACTTCTAATTTTAAAAATAATCTGGGATAATTTGCCTAAAAAACCGCTTAAGGGAAC
>CAZNWL010000053.1:0-7554 GCA_964577045.1 uncultured Planctomycetia bacterium
GTTAAAATATAGTCTAATGAAGTTAAAATTAATTTTGCTCTTACTTTTGATGGGAGCTTTACCGCTGTATGCTGCCCAGAGCCAGAAAAAGTCTTTGCGCAAGTTAGGGATATTTACCGGGTTTCTTGATGAAGAGATGGCTTATGAGCATGACCACCGGGGAATGTCTTTGTTGTTATCTTTGGGATTTGATGCCCGGCCAACTTTTTCTAAGATTGGCATAAAGACCAAGGGCGGGTTGGATTTTTTAATCGAACCATTTTTTAACACCATTTTCCGGCCTAAAAAGAATGTCGAAGTAGGCTCGAATTTCCTGGTCGAATATGCTTTTCCTCTGACTGATTGGTTTCAGCCTTATGTCAAAGGCGGTTTAGGTATAATTTATATGACTCAACATATCGAGGAACAGGGAACGCAGTATAATTTCCTGCCTCAAGGGGCGGTAGGCTTTCATTGGCGTTTTAAAGATAACTTAGCTTTGAGCTGTGAATACCGTCACCGCCATCTTTCCAATGCCAGTATAAAAGATCCCAATAAAGGCATAGATGCTAAAATGTATTTAGCCGGCCTGACCTTCTTTTTTCAATGATACGTAAAGCTACTTTAAGCGACAGCAAACAAATCCAGCTGTTGATTAATGCCTGGGCCAAGAAAGGCAAACTTCTTGAGCGTTCGCTGAACTATATCTATGAGAACATCCGCGATTTTTGGGTTTATACCGAACGCGAACGCATAGCCGCTTGCTGCGGGCTTTCGGTGGTTGGCTGGGAAGATTTGGGCGAAATCAAATCGCTGGTGGTAACTAAAAAAATGCAATCCAAAGGTATTGGCACTAAGCTGGTTAAAAAATGCCTCCAGGAGGCTAAAAAGTTAGGGGTGAAAAATATTTTTGCCCTGACTTTTGTACCGGATTTTTTTAAAAAACTTGGTTTTACGGAAATTGACCGCAAAGACTTGCCGCATAAAATTTGGAGCGACTGTATTAATTGCTTATCTTTTCCCGACTGTTGCGAGCATGCAGTTATTTTAAGGATTAAGTAGGAGGAAAATATGTTTCTTGTTGACTATAACCTTAGCGAAGACCAGAAAATGTTACGGCAGTTATGCCGTCAGATAGCTGAAGAAAAAATCCGGCCGCAATCGCGCGAGCTCGATGAGAAAGAACAGTTTCCGGCTGAAATTATGAAGCTTTTGGGCCAGTCTGACCTTTTTGCGCTTTGTATACCTGAAAACTACGGAGGCATGGGCACGGGATTGCTTGAGCTGTGTATCGCTACCGAAGAAATTTCCCGCGTTGACGGAGGCGTGGCCACTGCTTACGCGGCCTCATTTTTGGGGATGTTTCCCATCCTTCTTTTCGGAACCGAAGAGCAGAAAAAAAAGTATTTGCCGGATTTGGCTTCAGGAAAACACCTGGCAGCTTTTGGTTTGACCGAACCTGAAGCTGGTTCAGATGCGGCCGCAGTTAAAACTACCGCCCGAAAAGACGGCGACTATTATATTTTAAACGGCACCAAACATTTCATTACTAACGGCGGCTATGCCCAGATTTATACGATAATCGCCGTTACCAACAAAGCTAGAGGCCCCAGAGGGGTTTCGGCTTTTATCGTGGAAAAGGGGACGCCGGGTTTTACTTTCGGCAAAAAGGAAGAGAAGCTGGGTATCCGCGCTTCTTCAACCGGCGAGCTTGTTTTTAATGATGCCAAGGTACCCAAAGAAAACCTTTTAGGCAACCGCGAAGGCATCGGCTTTATCGCGACGATGAAAACTTTTGACCAGTCCCGGCCGGGAGTGGCATCGCAGGCAGTCGGCATTGCTCAAGGGGCCCTGGAATTAGCCACCAATTACGCACATCAACGGGTGCAGTTTGGGCAGCCTATCACTTCCTTTCAGGGTATCCAGTGGATGCTGGCAGATATGGCCACTAAAATCGAAGCTGCCCGCAGTTTAGTCTATTCCTGCGCGAGAATGGTTGACCGGGGCGTAAAAGACGTTGGCGCTGCTTCAGCCGCGGCTAAGATGTTTGCTTCGGATGTAGCCATGGAAGTAACGACCAACGCCGTGCAAATCTATGGCGGTTATGGCTATATGCGCGACTATCCCGTAGAGAAGTTTATGCGCGACGCCAAAATCACCCAGATTTACGAAGGTACCAATCAAATCCAGCGCAACATCATCGCCCTGGAATTGATTAAAATGTACGGAAAATAGATTTTATAATATCCTGCCTTGACATTTTCCTTAAACTGCTGATAATACTACTTACCTATATAGGATGTATGCTGTCTTTATGAAAAACGTATATTTAGTAGGATTTATGGGGACGGGCAAGACTGTGGTGGGCAAGCTCTTGGCGGATGAGCTCGGTAGGGAGTTTATAGAGATGGACGCGCTTATCGAGAAAGAGCAGAAGAAAAGTATTTCCCGTATTTTTGCCGAAGAAGGCGAAGCTTATTTTCGCGGGCTGGAACACAAGCTCCTTAAGAATTTATCCTTAAAGTCGGATTTAATAGTCAGCTGCGGCGGAGGGCTGGTTTGCAACCCTGCCAATTTAGCCCTGCTTAAAAAAAGCGGGGTATTAATCTGCCTTTCGGCATCAGCCGAAGAAATTTCCCAACGGACTAAAAAACATACTTCCCGGCCGTTGCTTAACGTGAATAACCGCATAGAAAAAATTAAAGAATTACTCGAAAAACGAAAATCTTGTTATGACCAGGCTGACTATAAAGTTGACACCGATAAACTGCAGCCCGGGGAAGTGGCGAGTAAGATAGAAGAGATATTGGGTAAAAATAATGCCTAAAAGAACTTCGCTCTTGCTTAACTTTTTGAATCTTTCCGGAAAAAAGATAGCCGGTATCATTCAGGGCTTTCCGGATTTAGAGCAAGTATTAAAATGTACTTACAAGGATTTACGCCGGGTCCCTTCTTTATCCAGCGAAGACATCGAAAAAATCATTAGTTTACGGCATTCAAAAGTTCTGGACGAAGAGTTAGGCTTAATCGAAAAAAATAAAGTACATTGTTTGGATATTTTCGATGCGGATTACCCGGAGTTGTTAAAAGAAATTGATTCTCCGCCATTAGTCTTATATGTGAAAGGCGATCCTATGGTTTTAAAGAAATATCTTTTGGCTATCGTAGGCAGCCGAAAAGCTACTGCCTATGGTTTGAGTTTGGCTAAAGAATATGCTTCTGAGCTTAGCCGGTTTGGTATAGGCATTGTTTCAGGGCTAGCTCATGGCATTGATACTGCTGCTCATCGGGCAGCGTTGAATTACGGCCAGACAGTTGCAGTTTTAGGCAGTGGCCTTTTAAATGTTTACCCCAAAGAGAATCTTGCTGTTTTTGAAGAAATTATCGCCAATGGCGCAGCAGTTTCAGAATTTCCCTTAGATACAGGGCCGTCTCGGGAGAATTTTCCCCGCAGAAACCGGATTATCAGCGGTTTATCCAGAGGGGTTTTGGTGGTGGAAGCCGCCCAGCAAAGCGGAGCTTTGATTACTGCGCGTTTAGCCTGCGAGCAAAACCGCGAAGTATTCGCTTTACCCGGAAAAGCCGGTTCATTACAAAGTAAAGGCACGCATAGCTTAATTAAGCAGGGTGCGAAATTAGTCGATTGCCTTGAAGACATTTTAGAAGAATTAAACTTAAAACCTAATGAGCAAATATTTAGTTATCGTTGAGTCGCCGACAAAAGCAAAGACCATCTCTTCGATTCTTGGCTCTGATTACGAAGTAGTATCTTCGATGGGGCATTTAGTGGATCTGCCGGCCAATAGAATCTCGGTAGATGTAGAAAATAATTTCCAGCCGTATTACCGGGTTATTCCCGGAAAAGAAAAAGTTATCAGCCAGTTAAAGAAGAAGGCCAAAAATAAAAAGGTTATTTACCTGGCTACAGACCCTGACCGGGAAGGCGAAGCCATCAGCTGGCACATCAAGGAAAGAATCGCCGATAAAAATTCAAAATTCAACCGGGTAGTTTTCCATGAAATTACTTCCGAAGCTTTAAAAGCAGCCTTTAAGCATCCGGGGAATTTAGATTTGGATAAAGTCAACGCTCAAATAGCCCGCCGGGTTTTAGACCGTATTGTCGGGTATAATCTTTCGCCGCTTTTATGGAAAAAAATAGTCCGGGGGCTTTCCGCGGGAAGGGTCCAGTCGATTGCGCTTAAATTTATTGTAGAAAGGGAAAAGGAAATAGGACAGTTTAAACCGCAAACTACTTATTCAGTTCAGGCTCAATTTAAAGCAGATAATGAGAGTTTCAAGGCCAAACTTAATAAATATAAAGGCAAAAAAGGAATTTTCGAACATCGCCAGCAAGCAGAAAAATGTATTGCCGATATTCATAGCCAAAACTTTATAGTAAAGGAAATAACCAAGAGAAATCTTACCAAGAAACCGCCAGCACCTTATATAACTTCCCTTCTACAACAGGATGCTTTCAATAAGCTCCGTTTTTCAGCTCAAAAAACTATGATGATTGCGCAGAAGCTTTATGAGGGTATAGAGATTAATCAGCAAAGCGTCGGCCTGATTACTTATATGCGTACTGATTCTTTTCATGTAAGCCAAAAGGCGCGCGAAGAAGCCAAAGAATTTATCGCAAATAATTTCGGAAAAGAATATCTGGCAGAGAAAGAATACCATTATAAAAAGAAAAAAGGCGCACAGCTGGCGCACGAAGCTATCCGTCCTACCAGCGCTTTGCGGAAGCCCGAAGATTTGGCAACATACCTATCCGAAGATGAACGTAAGCTTTACGAATTAATCTGGTGCCGTTTTTTAGCCGCTAATATGAAGGAAGCGGTTTTAGAATATGAGAAAACAGTTATCTCCTCGCGAGATGCGGAATTTTTCGCTGACGGCCGAAAATTAGTTTTTCCCGGTTATCTTAAGGTTTTTGGTTTGGAGCCAGAGAGCCCTTTGCCGAGCCTCAAGGAAGGCCAGAGCCTGATTAATGAGCATTTTCTGGTGACCGAGCATACCACTAAACCCCCGGCACGTTACAACGATGCATCTTTGGTGCGTTTGCTGGAAGAAAAAGGTATTGGTCGGCCTTCTACTTATGCTCCGATAATTTTTACCCTGATAAAACGAAACTACACCCGTAGGCTTAACCGTAATTTCATTCCCACTGATTTGGGAGTAAAAGTAGTCAAACTTCTCGAACAATTTTTTCCCCAAGTCATGAACGAGGGCTTTACCGTGCTGATGGAAGAGGAATTGGATGAAGTTGAACGCGGCAGTATTGAATGGCATAAAATTTTAAAGGATTTTTATCCTCCGTTTAAGAAGCGAGTCGAGGAGTCATTAAATCTAGCGCAAAAAGAAGTCGAATATTCGGATAAACATTGTGCAAAATGCGGCGGCCGGCTGATTATAAAATGGTCGCGCAGAGGGCGCTTCCTAAGTTGTGAGCATTTTCCCAAATGCAAATACGCCGAAAGTATTACTACGGACGTAGTCTGCCCTCAATGTAAACAGGGTAAATTAATCGAACGGCGCAACCGCCGCGGCCAGATTTTCTTTGGCTGTAGTAGTTTTCCCCAATGCACCTATACTAGCCGCAATCTTCCCGGCGCCGATAGTCCTTCTGAAGAAGATCCTGAATAGGTTATTAAGGCTAAAGCTATGGATGCATTTTCATATTACATTGATAAGTTTATAAACTATCTTGGCATAGAGAAAAATTATTCCCAACATACCATTACTAACTATCAGCGGGATTTAAGGGAATTCGCTGCATTCCTTGAATCGCGCAACTGCCAGGATATTAAAAATATAGACTATTTTATTCTCCGTAAATTTTTAGGGGTTTTGAGCGAAAAGAAACTAGGCAAGCGCTCTCTTTCGCGCAAGATCTCGACTTTAAAGAGTTTTTTTAAATTCGTTGTCCGTGAAGGTATTGTCAAAAATAACCCGGCAGCTTCTCTAATTTATCCGCGCCTGGAAAAATCCTTGCCGAAGTTTTTAACCGAGAAAGAAGTAGATTTAGTCCTAAGTCTTCCCCAGGGCGAAGGTTTATTTCCCCTTAGAGATAGGGCAATACTCGAGTTTCTTTATTCTACCGGTGCCCGGGTTTCGGAAATGACCGCTTTAAAAGCCGAAGAAGTCGACCTAATCGGCGGGATGGTCAAAGTGAAAGGTAAGGGCCGCAAAGAACGGCTTCTTCCTCTGGGCGAACCGGCGGTAAACGCGCTCAAACAATATCTGGATGCACGTTCAGATAATTGTAAAGCTTTGTTTATTAACCAGCGTACTAAAAATTTAACTGACCGGGGAGTGAGAAGCATTATTGCCAGGTATATAAAGAAAGCGGCTTTGACTCTTTCTGTTTCGCCGCATACTTTCAGGCATTCTTTTGCTACGCACCTTTTAAACCGGGGGGCGGACTTACGCAGCGTGCAGGAACTTTTAGGGCATTCGACAATATCGACTACCCAAATTTATACTCATCTCACCATAGATTCGTTAAAAAACGTATATCAAAAAGCACATCCGCGGGCAAAATGAAGATGTTACTTTTATTATACAATTGTTTATTTTGTTTAGGGTTTATTGCTTATTTGCCAGTCTATATCTGGCGTAAGAGAATCACCTTTAAAGCACTGCGGCAAAAGCTGGGCTGGATAAAAAATACCATCGGCAAAGAAGTTATCTGGATACAGGTAGTCAGCGTCGGCGAGGCTAATGCAATCGGCAATCTCATCAAAAGAATAAAAGAAAATTACCTTGCGCCGATACTAATTTCAACGACTACATTGAGCGGAAATAAAGTCGCCAGGCAAAAATATGCTCATTGCGCTCAAATAGTATTTTTCCCTTTGGATATATCGTGGGTAGTAAACCATTTTATAAAAGTTTTTCGGCCAAAAATTTTTATTGCCGTAGAGACTGAAATCTGGCCGAACCTTTTTTCACAGTTAGAAAGACGCAAGATACCCATCCTAATTATTAACGGAAGGATTTCCGACCGGGCTTTCAAGCGTTACCGGTTAATCAAACCGTTTTTAGCTAGAATAATCAACAAATGCGACTATATCGCAGTCCAAAACCAGGCTTATAAAAAACGTTTTATTTATTTGGGTGCGGATAAAGAAAAGATTATCGTCAGTGGCAATATGAAGTTTGAAAGTATAAGCATTGATCAGGAACGGGCATCGGAGGTTAAAAATAAATACGAATCGATTCTTCGGCCTGCGGGAAACCTTCTTTTTCTTGCCGGCTGTACCCACCCGGCCGAAGAAGAAATCTTGATTCAGACTTATCAGGATATCGTAGAATCTTCGGGAGATTTTAAATTTTTGATTGCTCCCCGGCATCCAGAAAGAGTAGGGCAGGTTGCGAGAGCAATCCGTTCCAAAGGTTTTTTGCCCCTGAAAATCAGCCAGGTGTCCGAATATTTTTCCGCAGACCTTACTAAAAAGCGAAAAATTATTTTTATTTTGGATACGGTCGGGGAACTGGTGTATTTTTATAACTTAGCCGATGTTTGTTTTGTCGGCGGGAGCCTCTCAACTGACGGCGGGCATAATATTCTGG
>CAZNWL010000054.1:0-7502 GCA_964577045.1 uncultured Planctomycetia bacterium
ACAAGAAGGTGCTGTCTCTAAACAGGCCAAAAGCGGCGCCGGTGTTAAAAATAACCGTAATATGAAAGATTTGTTTTAGAACCGGAAGCGACTGGTAGGCAAAATAGGTACGCAGGTAAGTTTTAACCACCAGATCAACGAAAAAAACCAAAGCTGCAGTTACAAACGCTGGCTGGTAGATTAAATATTTTTCTCGCTTTCTATCTTTTCCTGGCACTTTTTACAATATTTTGCGTAGGGAATCGCTTTTAGGCGGGATTTAGCCACAGGCTTTGCGCACTCATGGCAAACCCCGTAGGTATTTTCATCGATCCGCTTTAAAGCTTCATCAATATCCATAACGATTTTACGCTCGTTGGAAACCAGGCCTAAGTTAAAGTCGCGCTCGTAATTGTCCGAGGCTACATCGGCTATATGCAAGCCGTATCCGGAAATATCTCCGGACATATCTTTTTGCGTCTTCATTAAAGTATCTTCGGAAATTTCCTTCATTTGTTTAAGAAAATCGTCCTTAAGATTGAGCAGCTTTTCGCGGCAAATATCCAAATCTCTTTTGGAAAACTGGGATTTAGATATTTTGACTGGCTGTTTCTTTTTTCCCATTAGTTATCCTCCTTTAGAGCTTTCACGCATCGGCCGCAAAGGCCGGGATATTGGCTGTCCTGGCTAACTGTGTCTGACCAGTTCCAGCAGCGCTGGCACTTTTCCCCGTCAGCCTTCTCAATCCTGATAGAAAAATCGCCTTCTTTCAAATCCAGCGCAGAAACGATGAATACTTCCCGCAAAACATCCCTAAGTTCGGAATAAAAATCCAGCTCATTTTTTTTGCAGGTTATAAAAACTTTCACTTCCAAAGAACTGCCGACTTTGCCCTGTTCGCGTTTATTTTCTATTTCCTTTAAAACTTGCGAACGTAGCTGCATTATCTTTTGCCACCTTTCCTCTAAAGGCTTATCCTGAAGTTTTTTTAAACGGCCAAGGTCGATGGGGTCGCTAAAAACCGAATCTTTTTTATCCGCTTGATTAGCCCAAGCCCTATAAGCTTCTTCGGCGGTAAAAGATAATATCGGCGCAATCAGCTTTAATAAAAGGTCTTGAATATGAAAAAGAACGAATTGACCGCTGCGGCGTTCTTGAGAATTTTGAGGAAAAGTATATAGTCTATCTTTAAGAATGTCAAGATAAAAAGAGCTTAACTCCAAATTACAGAAGTTAAAAATCAGCTGGCAGACTTTATAAAAACGAAAATCATCGTAGGCTTCGAGCCCCTCTTCAAAAAGGCTCACTGAACGCGAAAGCATATACCGGTCAACCGGCAGCAAATCCCTGTAATCGGGGCTATTCTTTTTAAAATCAAAATCGTGGATATTGCCCAGGATAAAACGGATAGTATTCCTGACCTTGCGGTACATATCTACCAGCTGCTTAATTATCTCGGCAGAAATCCTCACGTCCTCGCTGTAATCGCTGTAGGCCGACCAAAGGCGGAGAATTTCCGCCCCGTAATCTTTGATTATCTCCTGCGGGGCTATAACGTTGCCTAAGGATTTAGACATTTTCTTGCCCTCGCCGTCAACTACAAAGCCGTGAGTAAGGATAGTCTTAAACGGCGCCCGATTTTCCTTAGCTACCGACGGAATCAGAGAAACCTGAAACCAGCCGCGGTGCTGGTCACTTCCTTCCAAATATAAATCTGCCGGAAATCCCAGTTCGGCAGAATTTTTTAGCACGGCTAGAAAACTTGCCCCGGATTCAAACCATACGTCCAAAATATCATATTGCTTCTTGAACTCTTTGCCTTTGCATTTCGGGCAACAAAAACCTTTGGGCAGAAACTCCTCCACGCCGAGTTTAAACCAGGAATCAGACCCTTGAGTTTTAAAAACTTCCGAAGCCTTTTTGATAACCTTAGGGCTAAGTATAACTTCCTGGCAGTGCTTACACTCTAAAGCCGGTAAAGGCACTCCCCAAAGCCTTTGACGGGACAGGCACCAATCCGGACGGCTGGAAAGCATGCTGCTCATCCTCTCGCGGCCGGATTCAGGAACCCATTTAACTGTGCCTACGCTGGTTAAACATTTCTTGCGCAAATCCTTATGCTCGATATCCAGAAACCACTGAAAAGTCGCCCGGAAAATTATGGGCTGCTTACAACGCCAACAATGCGGATAGGAATGCGTTATTTTATGGTGGCGGACTAAAAGATTATTTTTCGCAAGCTTCTCTAAAACCAATTTGCTCGCTTGATTTATATCTTTACCGCGGAAATCTTCCGGCTCGCGAAATATCCCTTTATCGTCAAGCGGCATCACCACATCTAAAGGATACTTTTTAATCAGCGAAAAATCCTCCTCTCCATGGCCAGGAGCAATATGCACACAGCCCGAGCCTTCCTCTTTAGAAACAAAATCCGCTAGCACCACTGGCGATTCACGTTTTAAGAAGGGGTGCTTTAATTTTAAACCTTCAAGGTCTTTGCCTTTAAAGGAAACTTTTTGACTAATAGTTGTATCTAATTTACTCTCAAGATAAGGAATTAAGTCTTTAGCTAAAATTACGCTTTTACCGGCAAAATCAGTTAGGCAATATTCCAGCTCTGGATGCAGCGCGACCGCCACGTTAGAAACAAGCGTCCAAGGGGTAGTCGTCCAAACCAAAAAATATGCTGTTTTATCATTTTTAAACAGCCTCTTATCGTCACTAACTGAAAATAAAAGGTAGGTTGAATCCGATTCTTTATCCAAATATTCCACCTCGGCTTCAGCTAAAGCAGTCTCACAAGTAGCACACCAGTTAACCGGTTTGCGGCCCCGGTAAACATAACCTTCATTTACCAGATAGCCCAAAAGTTCCATTACCGAATATTCGTAATCAGGCGTTAAAGTAAGGTAGGGCTTTTCCCAGTCAGAAAATACGCCCAAGCGGATAAAATCTTCAGTTTGTAGCTTAACAAACTTCAAAGCGTAATCTTTCGCCTTCTTACGAAAATCCGCTATATCCACGTCGTGTTTGGTCAACCCTAACTCCTTAAACAGTTGATGCTCAACCGGAAGCCCGTGGCAGTCCCAGCCGACTACGAAAGGGCAGTCAAAGCCGCGTAAAATTTTATATTTAACCGCTATGTCTTTGAGGATTTTATTCAAGGCGTGGCCGATATGAATCAAGCCGTTGGCATAAGGCGGGCCATCGTGCAGCAAAAATTTAGGGCGGCCTTTGCGAACTTTGCGCAGAGAAGAATAAATCTTTGTTTTTTCCCAGGCGGCGATAACCTTCGGCTCTAAAAGCGTAAGGTTAGCCTTCATGGAAAAATCAGTCTTAGGCAAGTTAAGCGTATCCTTATAACTCATCTTAAAAGACAGTGCATTGTTTGAACTTCTCAAGCCTCTGTTCGACCTGGCCGAGAGTTACTTTAGCTAAACGGCCTACGCTAAAAGATTCAACGGTAAAAGTAGCCACTACGTTTGCGTAGATAACGGCTTGGCGTAAGGTTTTTTGATTTATCCTTCCCTGCTTGGCAAGATACCCGATAAAGGCTCCGGCAAAACTGTCGCCGGCGCCGGTAGGGTCGTATACCGACTCCAAAAGGCATCCCGGCACGGTAAAAATATCGTTCTCTAAAAACATTATTACGCCGTGCTCGCCCTTTTTAACCACCACAACCTTAGGCCCGCTTTTAATTATTTTTTTACCGGCTTTAATTAGGTTGGTTTCTAAAGTAAGCTGTTTGGCTTCGGAAGCATTGAGAAAGAAAATATCCACCTTTTTTAAAAGTTTGAGCAGCTGTTTGGATTTCGAACTTATCCAATGATTCATCGTGTCCGCAGCAACCAGCTTTGGCTTTCTGATCTGGCTTAAGACTTCTACCTGCATCAACGGGTCAAGATTAGCTAAAAATACATACGGGTTTTTTTGATAGCTTTCAGGTATTCGAGGATGAAAATGGGCAAAAACATTCAAATCCGTAGTTAAAGTTTTGGCATCGGAAAAATCCCAGCCGTATTCGCCGGCCCAATGAAAGGTTTTGCCCGGCAGATGCTGGAGCCCCTCAAGGTCAACGTCTTTCTCCGCAAAAAGTTTTAAATAGCGGCTGGGAAAATCTTTCCCCACTACTGCCACCAGATTCACCGGGCTGAAAATCCGGGCAGCCAGGGCAAAATAAGTCGCAGAACCGCCCAGGACTTTCTTCGCTTCTTTTAAAGGCGTTTTGATGCTATCAAAAGCTACTGTCCCGACAACTAATATGCTCATGGTTATTTCATGTATTTACCGATAATAATATCCAAATCTTTCTTCACCTTCGCCGGAATGAATTCCGGACGGGTAATCAGTGAATACTCCAAAGCCCGGCCGCAAGCACACTTACGTTTTTCATCTAAGAGAAGGATAAATTCGCGCAATATTTTTTTAGAATTATTCACATTGTTCTTTAAATTATTCAAGATTACTTCCACGGTAACGCTGTCATGGCCAGGATGCCAGCAGTCATAATCAGTGACTGCGGCTAAACTCACATAACAGATTTCCGCTTCACGGGCCAGGCGCGCTTCCACCATATTGGTCATACCAATGATATCCATGCCCCAGCTGCGGTAAAGGTTAGACTCGGCCAGGGTTGAGAATTGCGGCCCCTCCATATTAAGGTAAGTTCCACCCTGATGAGCTACCACTTCTGCCTTGTCCGCGGCCTGTTTAAGTTTTTTGGATAAATCCGGGCATACCGGATGCGCAAAACTGATATGCGCTACTAGCCCTTCCTCAAAAAAAGTTTGTTTTCTGGCCTGGTTTGTGTGGTCAACAAATTGATCGGGAATTACAAAATCCAGAGGTTTTAAATTTTCCTTTAGCGAACCGCAGGCAGAAACCGAAATGATTTTTTCTACGCCAAGTTTTTTCATCCCATAGATATTTGCCCGGTAATTAATACGGCTGGGGCTGATTTGATGGTTTTTGCCATGGCGGGGTAAAAAAACTAGCCCTTTTCCCTGGAGTTCGGCCAGAGTAAACGGCGCTGAAGGCGGCCCAAAGGGCGTAGTCAACTCTACCGCATCAACTTTTTTAACGCCTTCTAACTCATACAATCCGCTTCCGCCGATTATGCCTATTTTACTCATTTTTGCTCAACTCCTTTGCCCTCTTAAGAGCTGCTTTTACGGCCTGTTTAAGAGAGCCGCCTCTAGCTAAAACTTTTAAAGCAGCGCAAGTTGTGCCGCCTTTAGAAGCAACCTGTTCTTTGAGCTGGCTGGCTCCTAATTTTGAACTCCTCAAAACCGCAGCTGAACCTTCTACTGTAACCTCCACTAAAATAGCCGCCTGGAGTTTGCTAAAACCCACTGCTTGGGCGGCTTTCTTAAAAGTTTTCTTAAAACTTTTAATTAATCCCGCCGGTATTTTGCGGCCAGCTATTTTTTTCGCTTCTAAAAAATAATAAAAATACCCCGGGCCGCTGCCAGAAACTGCTGTTGCCGCATCAAGCATTTTTTCTTTAAGTACCAGGGTGCGGCCGAAGTTTCTAAAGATATTTTCGGCGCAGCATAAATCACGAGGCGTAGAAAAACGCCCTTGGCATAAACAGGAGATACCCTTGCCGATTTTTGCCGGCAGGTTCGGCATTACCCTAATCACCCTGACTTTACCCAAATGCTTTTCTATATATTTAGTAGAAATACCGGCAGCTATGGAAATAATTAACTTGTCTTTGCTTAAAAACTTTATCTTTTTTAGAAGAGAGAAAAAATCCTGCGGTTTTACTGCCAGAATAATTGTGTCGCTCTTCAGCAATAAACTTTTAAGGCTTTTAGCTTTATTCTCCGGCCGGAGAGCCTTGGTTTTTTTCCTGTCTTTATCAAAAACTACTACCGGATAAACGCCTTTAAGGCGGCCGGAAAAACTAGCCCCCATATTGCCAAAACCGATTATACCCACGGGCTTTCTTAGCTTCATTAGAGTGGCTTACCATATCATAAAAAATAAACAGTGTCAACGGATTTGCTTTTAGCTTTATTCTTTACAATGATTAGAAAAGTGGTATAATTTATCTGTAACTTATGAAAAAGGATAAACTTTTAATTAGTGCCTTGGCCTTCTTGATTTGCCTGTCAATAGTGCCTGCCGGTTCAGCTAAGGGGCTGATTCCTAAACGCCTCATACACGAAAAACAGCAATTCTACGAAAATCAGATATCACTGGAAGATAAAGCCTTTCTCAAACAACTCAATACCGCCCTGCTGAATCTTGCAAAAATTAACGAAGGAACCTTAATGTTATTTGAGGCGAGCTTTCCGGCCGGAGAAAGACACTACAAGAGGGTAATTAAAAGCATTCAAAGCGCCGCTAAAAAAGCGGGCCGTAGGCTTACGGGAAGAAAAAAACCCATGGGGTTATTGGAAAACTTTCTTGAAAACTATCTTCCGGAAGACCTGCAAATTCTTCAAACCATGCGTTCTTTGACTTTAGATTATTCAATTTCCGAAAAAATCACCAAATACATAGATTCGGAATCAAAAAATATGGTCTATTCCGAAGGCGCTTATCATTACTATAGCCTCTGCGCCGAATCTTTTGAAAAAAGTTATGATATGAATCTCCTTCAACTACTTAGAGAGAGCGCAGCGAATTATAAATACCTTGGCGAATTAGCGCGGCTGCACCAAATAAAAGAATTTAAAACTACTTTAGACTCCTCCATGGGCAAAACCAAATCCGCGCTTGACCTTATCCCCGGCCGGATTGTGAATAAAATCGAATTAAGCAACCTCATTTGGGCAAGGGAAACCATAACCAACGCTTTAAACCTATATCTCGACCAACTCCAGCTAAACAACGAGCTTGATAACGCGCTAGCGAAAAAATTTGACGAAATCCTTGTTCCGCAACAGGCGCGTTTGCCTGACCTTACTGTTTCTTCCATCGAAATAGTCTTGCCGCAGAAAATAAAAAGAGGCACTATTATAAAAGTGATTGCTGAAGTCAAAAACGAAGGCAATCTCACTGCTGAACCTTCCAGGATTTTAATGACTTTTCCCGAAGGATTTAAAAAAGCGCGGTCACTGCCAAAAATTTTACCGCAGACTAGCGTTAAAGTTAGCTGGTTTTATAAAGTACGCCGGAAAGGCGAGCATGATTTTAAAGCCACGGTTAACTACGATCGCCGGGCTTGGGAGGCAAATACCAACAATAATACCACCCGTAGGACTCTGATTATACCCCACTGCAATCCCCGTTAAAAAATCTTTATTATTTACCGAAAGCGCTGCTAAGCATTCCCTGATTAAAAAAGTGCGAAGTTTTAACCGGCTCTCCGTTTTTTAAAAATATATAGGTAGGAATACCGACGATATTGAACTTACGGGCAATAAAAAAACCCTGGTCTAAAATGATTCTCTCCATTATACAGCTTTCGAATTTTTTGCTCTCCGTATACTTATCAATCGCTGGCTTTTTGTCGCCCAGATTTATAAAAAACATCTCCACTTCGCCAAAATTTTTGCATTCTTGGCTTAAGC
>CAZNWL010000055.1:0-7326 GCA_964577045.1 uncultured Planctomycetia bacterium
AGCATGACGAGCAGATGATTGCTGCCGGCGACTGGATTATTGACCTTGGCCCGGGCGCCGGATTAAAAGGAGGGCAGGTGGTTTTTTCCGGAACGCGCCAGTCGCTTTTATCCAGCAACACCTTGACCGGCCGTTATTTAAACGGCAAAGAACGTATTGGCATTCCGGATAAACGCCGCGCTTATAAAGATAAGCCGTTTTTATTAATAGAGGGGGCGAGCGAGCATAATCTCAAAGATATAGATATAAAGATACCTTTAGAAACATTTGTCTGTGTTACGGGAGTTTCCGGTTCGGGTAAATCCACTTTAGTAGAGGAGATTATTTACCGGCTCTTAGCCCGCAAGCTTTATGATTCGCGCCAGAAGCCGGGTAAGTTTAAAAAAGTAAAGGGTTTGGAAAATATCGATAAGGTGATTATCGTTGACCAGTCGCCCATCGGCCGGACACCGCGTTCTAATCCCGCCACTTATACCGGCGTTTACACTTATATCCGTGATTTTTTCAGCAAGCTTCCCGAGGCAAAAAGACGCGGCTGGAAGCCTTCCCGGTTCAGCTTTAACGTTTCCGGCGGCCGCTGCGAAGCCTGCGGTGGAGAAGGAATTAAACGGATTGAGATGCATTTTTTGCCTAATGTTTTTGTGCCTTGCGAGCTCTGCCGGGGCAAGCGTTTCAATGCCCAGACTTTGGAAGTAGCTTTTAAAGGCAAAAATATCTCTGACATTTTAGAAATGAGCGTAGATGAGGCTTACGAACTATTTGTCAATTTTGCGCCAATCCGTAATATTTTAGAAACTTTGAAAGATGTAGGCTTAGGCTATATCGCCTTAGGCCAGTCAGCTACGACTTTATCCGGCGGAGAAGCCCAGCGCATAAAGCTAGCGTCGCAGTTAAGGAAAAAAGCGACCGGCAAAACAATATACATCCTTGATGAGCCAACCACGGGTTTGCATTTTGACGATGTCAAAAAGTTGCTTTCGGTTTTACAGCGCTTGGTTGACAAGAAGAATACAATTTTAATTATCGAACATAACCTGGATGTGGTAAAATGTGCCGACTATATTATTGATTTAGGCCCGGAAGGGGGAGACAGGGGCGGTTATCTGGTTTCCTCTGGCTCGCCGGAAGAGATCGCCCGTTCAGCTAAATCGCATACGGGAAGGTTCCTCAAAAGAAAATTATGTTAAAGCGCAATTTAAGGTATTTTCGTATCGCGGTTTTAACGCTATTCATTTTAAGTTTAACCAGCCTTTATCCTTTCCGATTTGGTTTTACGCAGGATAACCAGGCCGAACAGTTTCGCACGGCGAGCAAGGCTTTTTCTGATGCTTTCTATGATGCGGCGCTTTCCTTATTCGAAAGGTTCATTAAAGAGTTTCCCGACAGCCATTTAATTTGGCAAGCCAAGCTTTATTTAGGAAAATGTTATTATTATAAGCAAGATTACCAGCAGGCTTTAAAAACTTTAAACGGAATTGTTGGCCAGCCCAAAAGCTTAAATTTAGCCGCAGAAACTTATTATTGGCTGGGTTTGGTTTATTTTAGGGGCAAGGATTTTAGCCGGGCTATCGCCTCTGCCGAGACAGTTCTCAAAGATTATCCGGATTCAGAGTTTAAATGGCCGGCTTATTATTTACTAGGCCAAAGCCTGAATGAATCCAATAACCACAAAGCAGCCGCTAAGGCTTTTTCGGATACTGCTTCGGGCGCAAACGACATTCAGCTGGTTAATGCGGCTTATTTGGAACTGTTCAAGATTTACTTCTCTGATAAAGATTACGCAAAACTCGTATCTTTAAGCGAAACTTACCTTAAAAAATTCAAATCCAAGCCAGACGCAGCCAGGGTTTATTTTTACCTTGCCGAAGCTTACTATGCCCAAAGCGAGTGGAATAAGGCCAAAGAAAATTACGAGAAGGCTTTAGCTTTAAGCCCCGATCCGGAATTAATGGATTTAGTTTATCAGGGTTTGGGCTTTAGCTATATCGAGGAGGGAAACGCTTTAGAGGCAAAAGTAGCTATTGATAAGATACGCGGCAAAGAACTACGCCTTTCTTCGCAAGGCGTGTATTATTTTAAAATCAAGGATTATTTGCAGGCTTTGGAGACATTCAATATGTTTATCCGCGACTATACCAAAAGCCCCCTTTTGGCCGACGCTTGTTTGAATAAAGCCGATATTCTTTATGACTTAGGCAGGCTTAATGATGCCGTCTATGCTTACAAATATGTTTTGGATAATTTTTCTGGTTCGGCAAACACCGATATAATCAATAAAGCGCATTATGGCTTAGCCTGGAGTTATTTAAAAAACGGGAAGTTCAAAGAAGCAATTGATGAATTTAAAAATACTTTGGAATACGCGCAAAATTCCGTAGTCAAGGTAAGTTCGCAGATTCATATTGCCGACGCCTACCAGGAAACCGGCCGTTTCCAGGAAGCCTTAGATACCTACAACGCTGTTTTAAAGAATTATCCCAATACGATTTATGCCGATTATATACAGTTCCAGATAGGGCTGACTTTCTTAAAGAAGAAAGATTTGGAAAAGGCTTTTTTAGCTTTGAGGAACCTCCAGAATAATTTTCCTTCATCTAAACTTATTTCCCAGGCCCAATACTATCTGGCTGTAGGCTATTTTTCTTCCGGAGATTATTCCCAGGCCAAAAACCTCCTTCAGGATTTTATCGCTAAATTTGGGCAGGATGACCTGATTGCCAAAGCCCGTTATCTTTACGGAAAATGTTTTTTTAACGAAAAGGATTATCAAAAAGCTTTAGGGGTATTCAGAGAGATAATCGGCAGGTATTCCGACCGCGATATAGAGGAGTTAGCTTATGTCGATATCGGCACAACTTACCTGAACTTATCAGAGTTTGAGCCGGCTAAAAAAATCTGGGCAAGTTTCCTGAAAAAATACCCCCACTCGCAGTATTGGGCTTCGGTGGCTTTATATTTAGGCGGCCTTTATGAAAAAGAGGATAATTTTTCCGAAGCCCAGAAGTATTACCGGTGGGTTGCCGCCGAAAACAAAGATTCATTGTGGGGGTATGAGGCCCTTTTAGCCTTGGGCCATCTTTACTGGAATAACGGCGATTTAGAAAAAGCCGAGGAATATTTCGAAACTTTAGCTAAGAAACCGACGCCTTTGACCGCAAAGTCAAAGTTATATTTAGCCAGGATTTTAGTGCAAAAGCAAAAATACGACATGGCTTTAAACATCTATGATGAATTAGCTAAGGGAAAAGAACCGCTGGCCGGAATAGCCTGCTTGGAAAAAGCTTTGATTTTTAAAGAACAGGGGAAATACTCCGAAGCCAATGAGATGTTTAAACGGGCTATAGACTTAGGCGTTGATAATCAGGAACTGCGTTTTTCTTTTGGCAGTTGTTTAGAGAAAATCGCTTTGCCTAAAGAAGCGGTGGAGCAGTATTTCAAAGTTATCTACAACTTTGGCACTGAAGACCCGCAGAATATGACTGCTGAAGATAAGGATTATAAGGCTAAGTCGTTTTTTCGTATCGCCCGTATCTATGAGAAAGAGAACAACCTTACTGAAGCCAAAAAAATTTATCAGAAAATAATCAACTTGGGCGTAGAAGAATCTAAAGTCGCCGAAACAAGATTAAAGAAATTGGAGGATAAGTAAGGAGGAAATTATGTGGGGTTTATTGGCTAAAATTGGCGCATTTAGCTGGTTAATGTTACCGATATATTTATGCTCAATTTTTTCCTTAGCCATAATCCTGGAGCGGCTGTTTTTTTTCTTGAATATCCGGGCCAATGTCCCGGAAGTCATTTCTCAAATGCTGGCTTTGGTGCGTAAGGGAAAAATTACCGAAGCTACTGATATTTGCGAGAAAACCCCTTTTTACGTCACTAATATTTTGAAATCAGGCCTTACGCATTATCAGGAAGCTAAAGATGTAATTCGGGAGTCTATGGAAAATGCTGCGCTTTATGAAATACCGAAGCTGGAGAAGGGGCTAAATTTTTTGAGCACTATTGCCCAAGTGTCCCCGCTATTAGGGCTGTTGGGCACAGTGGTAGGTTTGGTCCAGTGTTTTTATGTAATCGAGCAGAAAACTTTAAGTATCGGCACGGTTAATCCTGCGGATTTGGCCAATGGTATCTGGGTAGCTTTGCTTACTACTGCCGCCGGCCTGTTTGTAGCTATCCCCAGCTATATTATGTACAACTATTTTCTCCACAGAGTGGATTTGGCGACTTTGGAGTCAGAGAGGGCGGCTACGGAGTTACTGGAAATTCTTCCCCAAACCAGATTTACCGATGAGGCTTAAAAGACGGATACGCCGCGATTCAGGGTTGTGCCGGATTGTGACAGTTCCTTTAATCAACTGTATGTTTCTTCTTTTGATATTCTTCCTGCTTACCTCGAGTTTCGTGGTGATTCCAGGAGTTAGCGTACATTTTCCCGAGGTTTTAACTGCCGAGAGCGTAGACAGCCGGACTTTGACCATAGTTGTTACTGGCGAGGATATTATCTACATAGGAGATAAACCGCAAAGCATTAAAGACATCGAAGAAATAATCAAAAAAGGAAAATTTAATTCTATTTTTATTAAGGCTGACCGCGGCGCGAGCTTGGGCATATTCACTGAGATTTATAGCATTTGCAAGAGGCTCGAGATTAGCAAGGTCAGTTACGCTACCACTTATAATGATTAAAGAAGGCGGTTTTTTTATTTTTTTATTTATCTTTATCTCTTTAGCTTTGCATTTAATCCTGGCTTTTAACTTTTCTTTCTATATCCAAGCCCACGGCGCTCCTTCAGTATACGTTTGGAACGATATTATCGGCCAGAAAGACCTGTTTCTCCAAAAAAAACCAATTGAATTTCCTCCCCAAGCTTTTAGCTCGCAAGTTTCTTTGAGCCGTAATTATTTTTCCAAGGCTTTGCCTAAAGAAGGGTATCTTTATTTAGCTAAGGAAACCGGTGGCGATATTGTCCACCAGGCTCCAAAGGGTTTCTCTGATGAAGAGCTTCCTTTTACCGAAAGAAAGGGTTATTTTTATCTTTGGGAAAAGGAAAAATATATATCTTCCTCTGATGAGGAGAAAGTTTCTTATCAGGCTTACATTTCCCCCCAAGGCAGGGTTATTTTTTTGTATCCACAAAATTTACCCTTGGATTCATCCCGTGGGCTTAATTTTCAGGATTATGTCCGGGAGGCAGCTTTGTTTTTAGAGCCTAAATTCTTCTGGACAAAGCTAGAGGCGGTAGTAAAATAAATGCGTATTGGGCTTGGACTTTTTATCGGAATGGTTCTTTCGGGTTGGGTAGCCCTAGCTTTTCTTCTCGAGTTTTTTAACAGCCGCAGGTGTGTCAGAGTAAAGAAAAGCATTGAGCTTAAGCGGCGGCAGTGCGAAGTTTGTACTGCGGTGTATTTTGTTTCGGTTTCCTCGGAATTCTGGCGCTGCCCGCGCTGCGACAGCATTAATAAAGAAAAATGATTACCGAAATCGGGATAACCGCCGGTGAAATCTGGCATTATCTGGATAAGCATGGCACAGTGAGCTTTGAAGAGCTGGTTTCTGGCATAGACAAGCCTAAGGAACTGGTTTTAATGAGCTTGGGCTGGCTGGCCCGGGAAGGGCATGTTTTAGTCGAGACAGAAATTAAGGCTTATAAAGTTTCTTTACGTAAACAGAAAAAAGAATAAGACCGCACTTTATTAACCCCGTTTACAGTTTGTTTTTCTATAAAGGTTGGGCCGGTAGTTCAATTGGGAGAGCGCCTCGTTCGCAACGAGGAGGTCGGCGGTTCAACTCCGCTCCGGTCCATTTATTTTAGCATATGTCAAAAATACGCATCTATATTAGGCCAAGCCAGCTAAAAGATTCGCTTTTAATCAGCGATCCGGATATTGTCCACAAGATAAAGGATGTTTTGCGCCTTAAATCAACGGAATGCATATATGTGTTTGACGGCTGCGGGAAAGAATATCTTTATTTCGTTAAACAGGTAGATAAGCATTCAATTTTAATCGATAAAGAAAGGCTGTCCCGGCAAACCGGCCCTGCTGCGAGAAACATAACTTTAGGATTTCCCTTGGAAAAAGAAGACAGGGTTGATTTTATCCTGCAAAAATGCACAGAGCTGGGAGTTTCTAAATTCATCCCTTTTATCTGTGAACGCAGCTTAAAGGTTAAGCCTTCGCCGAATAAAATCAGCCGCTGGCAGAGAATAGTGGCGGAAGCGGCCCGCCAATCCCAGCGCCTCTGGATTCCCCAAATCAGCGAAACGGTTGCTTTAAAAGATATTGGCCAGCCGCAGTTTGATTTAAAATTCGTAGGTTCTTTAAACGGAGAAACTTTAACCAAAAAAATAAATAAAAAATCCAAGAATATTTTGACGGTTGTCGGCCCGGTCGGAGATTTTACCGAAAACGAATACAACCTGCTTCGCCAAAAAGGGTTTAAAGCAGTCAAGCTTTCCGAAAATCTTTTGCGCACTGAAACTGCCGCTATGTTTTTAGCGGGGCTCATAAATTATTTTTTAGATGAAGTTTAAGTTTTTGACTTTAGGCTGTAAAGTCAATCAATATGAAACCCAGGGTTTAAAAGAGAAGCTTTTAGAGTTCGGTTTTTCCGAAACGGCTCAAAAGGCCGACCTATACGTTATCAATACCTGCACAGTTACCCACCGCGCCGACTCAAAATCCCGCCAGCTAATCAAGCAGGCAAAGAAAGAAAATCCCCAGGCTAAAATTGTTGTTTGCGGCTGCCTTCCCCAGCTTAATCGGGAAGCGGTGAAAAAAATCGGCGTAGATTATATTATTCCACAAGATAAAAAAATATTTTTGCCGGAAATTATAGGCGGTAGTTTAGCTGAGCCGCAAATTCAAGCTGAAAAAGCGGATATCTGGTCGCTAAAGATAACGCATTTTAATAACCAGCGTGCCTTTGTAAAAATCCAGGACGGCTGCGATAATTTTTGTTCATTTTGCAAAATTCCTTATTTACGCGGCCCATCGCAGAGCCGCAGGCAGGAGGAAATTATAGAGGAGTGTAAGATAGTTTCTCAAAAGCATAAAGAGATTGTGCTTTGCGGGGTAAATCTGGCCCTTTGGGGCAGGGATGTTAAGCCGGCATTATCTTTGGCTGGCTTGGCGGAAAAGATTTTAGCTATTCCTAGCCTGGGACGCTTGCGTTTAAGTTCTTTAGAGCCGCGTTTTGTAGATAAAAATTTAATCGCTTTATTCGCCAATAGGAAATTATGCCCGCATGTGCACTTTCCTTTCCAATACGGCGATGACCGGATTTTAGCGGCGATGAATAAAAAAGAAACTACAGCTTTATAT
>CAZNWL010000056.1:0-7301 GCA_964577045.1 uncultured Planctomycetia bacterium
GATTTTAGCCGCTTCTTTCTGCGGCCTAGGCCTGCTTAAGCGGGGTTATGCCCGGGCTAAAAAGAGCGGTTTTCGCTTTTTTAGCTTTGGCGACGCCACCCTGATTTGGTGATTTTTTCTATAACCCATTGTTTGAGAATAGTTTAGGTAACATAAAAAAAAGGTCTCTTTTCTTGACCTAAGAGCTGATTTTTAATATAATAGAGGCTTTAAACGAGGAGGCGCAATGACTAGCGAAGTAATGAAAAAGAAGACCTTTCTCATCTGCGGCCATGCCCAATCCGGCAAAACTTCCCTTACCGAAAGCATTTTATTTAAATCCGGAGCAGTAAGCCGCCTGGGCAGCGTGGATAGCGGCAATTCCGTAAGCGATTATGAAGAAGATGAAAAAGAGAGAAAGAGTTCGATTAACCTTTCCGTGCTTCACGCTGATTACAAAGGTTATTTTTTTCAATTTATCGACGTCCCGGGATATCTTGACTTTATCGGCGAGCTCATCGCTGCTTCCCAAGCCGTAGATTTTGCGGTGATTGTGGTGGATGCCGTAGAAGGCGTAGGTATAGGCACAGAGAAGGCCTGGGAATTTTTACGCAGCCGCAATATACCCTGCCTGTTTTTTATTAATAAATTGGATAAAGAAAATACTAATTATCAAAAAACTTTAGCAGACATTCAGAAGAGCTTGACTAAAAAGGCGGTCAGCTTAGTCAGTTGCGAGGCTGGAAAAGTAACTGGTGTTTTAGGCGATAAAGATAAAAATAGCCAGCTTTATAATAAGGTTGCCGAGAGCGTGGCAGAAAGCGATGATAAGTTGTTGGAAAAGTATTTGGAAAAAGGCAGTTTAGAAGAGGCAGAATTTAAATCCGCTTTAAAAAAAGCCGTAATTAACTCCTTATTTTTCCCGGTCATCGGCGGAGTGGCGGTTGAAGAGCTGGGTACGGATCTTTTGCTTGAGTTAATCCTGGATATTATGCCGGCAGTGGGAGAGTTTTTACCCCGCCGGGCCAAAGATAAAAGCGGTAAAGAAATAACCATCGAGCCTAAGGTTGAAGGCCCTTTCAGCGCCCAGGTTTTTAAAACAGTTGTCGATCCTTTTGTCGGGCAACTCACGATTTTTAGGGTTTTCTCCGGAAAAATTTCTTCTAACAGCGAGTTTTTTAATGTGAGTAAAGACGAGAAAGAAAGAATCGGCCAGCTTTATGTCCTTCAGGGCAAACAACAGATTGCCGTGGAGAGTCTTTCTGCCGGAGATATCGGGGCAGTGGCCAAGTTAAAAATCACTTTAAGCCAGGATAGCATCTCGGCAAGTTCGCGGCCGGTAAGTTTTGCCCGGGCAGAGTTCCCGGCACCGGCTTATTCCGCGTCGGTTAAACCGAGAACCCGCCAGGACGAAGAAAAGATTTCCTCGGTGCTTTCCCGCTTGACCAGCGAAGACCCCACTTGCAGCACTTCCCGCGACAGCCAAACCAAAGAGCTGATTATCTCGGGGATGGGAGAGCTGCATATTAACGTGATTATCGGCCGGATGCGCCGTAAATACCAAGCTAACGTAGATTTGGGAACGCCGAAAGTGCCTTACCTTGAGACTATTGCCCGGGCAGCCGATGTTTCTTACCGCCACAAGAAGCAGAGCGGCGGCCGCGGCCAGTACGGCGAAGTTTTTATCAAAGTTGAGCCTTTAGAGCGCGGCAAGCAGTTTGAATTTGTCGATAAAATTGTCGGCGGCTCGATTCCCCGCAACTTTATCCCTTCAGTGGAAAAAGGCGTCCGTAAAGCCATGACCGAAGGCTTTTTAGCCGGCTTTCCTATAGCCGATATCCGGGTAAGCCTTTATGACGGCTCCTATCACGACGTTGACTCTTCGGATATTGCTTTTCAAATCGCCGCTTCCATGGCTTTGAAAAAAGCCTTTGATGAAGGCGGCACAGTGCTTTTAGAGCCGATTATGAACGTAGAAATTACCGTTCCCGAAGAGTTCATGGGCCAGATTACCGGCGATATCAACTCCCGCCGCGGCCGGATATTAGGTATGGAGTCTAAAGGAAAAAATAACATAGTCAAAGCGCAAATTCCTTTAGCCGAAATGTTTAAGTATGCATCGGATTTAAGGTCGGTTACCGGCGGAAGAGGCGCTTATAGCATGAGTTTTTCGAGTTACGAAATCGTGCCGACGCGGGTGATGCAGGGCGTGGTGGAGAAATCCAAAGCCGCCAAACAAGAACAGCACGTTTAGCCAAAGAGGGCAGCCAGTGTTAATATACAATTGCGGTTTAAATATACAGCCGGGCAAGTATCCTTATAAAGACAGCTGTTTTAAAAAGTTAGCGGATAAATTTTCGCCCGGAAAACTGTCTCCTTTTACCGTTGAATTCACCGATAAAGAACCGCAAATCGCAGACGCGGTAGTCTTTGACGAAAACAGGCGCCTTGACCTGGTTGTCGGCGATTTGGAAAAAATCGAGAACCGCATCCAGCGCGCGGAAAGCGCAGAGGAAAAAAACTTGCTCAAGCGGGCCCAAGAAGCTTTAGAGAAGGAAAAGCTTCTTTGTGACCTGACCTTTTCTGAAGCAGAAGAAATTTTTCTGAAGCAACTGCAGTTAGTTAGTTCTAAGCCCGCGTTAGGCATAAGCGGACCTTTTGAGATTGACAACTTAATAAGAGAACTCATTAAAAAAAGCGGTTTGCTTTTATTTTTTACTGCCGGCAAAAAAGAGGTCCGGGCTTGGCCTTTGAAGAAAGGTTTAAATATCCTGGAAGCCGCCGGAAAAATCCACAGTGATTTAAAACGGGGTTTTATTAAAGGGGAAGTGGTGAATTGCAGCGAGCTGGATAATTTTTTTAATATGGCCGAGGCACGTTCGCGCGGCTTAGTTAAAGTCGTTGACCGCGACTATATCGTCAACGAAAACGATATTATCGAAATAAAGTTTAATGTTTAAAAATCTTTTTATAATGATTACAGAGATTAAATATAGATTACACAGATTGATGGATAATCGCTGTAATCTTTTTTAAATCGCTGTAATCATAAAATAAAAAATGTTAAAAGTAAGAAGAGCCTTAATCAGCGTTTGGGATAAAAAAGGCTTGGCTGATTTTGCCAAACGCCTGGTAGACCTGAATATCGAGATAGTCTCGACCGGTAAAACTGCGAACCTCTTGCGCAAAAACGCCATCCCGGTCAAAGAAGTGGCGGAAATAACCGCTTTTCCGGAAATACTCTCCGGCCGGGTAAAGACCTTGCATCCCAAGGTATTCGGCGGAATCCTGGCCAATAAAAAGCATCCTTTGCATATGGAGGAAATCCGGGGGTTGGGAATATATCCTTTTGATATGGTGGTGGTCAATCTTTACCCGTTTTTGGAAAAAAGAAAAGAGCGTTTAAGTTCTGACGAAATGATTGAGTATATTGATATCGGCGGCCCGGCTATGCTGCGGGCTGCGGCTAAAAATTATAAAAACGTAGCTTGCCTAAGCAACCCCGCCCAATACAAAACAGTTCTGGCGGAGTTGGAAAAAAATAATGGTTTTATCGCCACAGAAACTTTAAAAGCTCTGGCGCAAGTTGCTTTTTACACCACCAGAGAATACGATAATGCGATTTATAACTACTTCCGGGGCAAAGAAATTATGACCTGGAGTTTCGAGGAGATTTGGCGGCTGCGTTACGGAGAAAACCCGCATCAAAAAGCTTCTTTGTATAAGATGATTGAGGCTGAATCCATAGGCTTTAAACAGCTCCAGGGCAAAGGCCTTTCCTATAACAATTTTTTAGATTTGGATACGGCTTTAAATACGGTAAAAGAGTTTGTTGAACCGGCAGTGGCAATCGTTAAGCATGCTTCTCTTTGCGGAGTGGGCGCCGATAAAAAACTTTCTTCCGCTTACAGAAAAGCTTTTAATGCTGACCCGCTTTCCAGCTTCGGCGGCATAGTCGGCTTAAACCGCAAAGTGGACAAGGAAACTGCCGAAGAGATAATCAAGAGCGACTTTAAAGAATGCATCATTGCTCCAGCCTATTCTAAAGAGGCTTTAAAGATTTTTTCCGATAAGAAAAATTTAAGGGTGCTGGAGGCTGATTTCGGCCAGAAGCCTTCTTTTAAAGATATCAGGGCCACTTCTTTTGGCTACCTCATCCAGAGCCAAAATAGCCTTTGCTTGGATAAAAACAATCTTAAAATAGTGACTAAGAAAAAGCCCAGCGCCAACGAGACCAAGGATATGATTTTTGCCTGGAAAGTGGCAAAGTTTGTCCGTTCCAACGCCATTGTCATTGCCAGGAATAACGCGGTTTTAGGCATTGGCGGAGGGCAACCCTCCAGAGTGGGGGCAGTGAAAATTGCCTTAGGTAAAATCCGCGGCCGGATTAAAGGGGCAGTTTTAGCTTCTGACGGATTTTTCCCCAAAGAAGATTCGATAAAACTAGCTTGCAGTAAAGGCATCAAAGCCATTATCTCTCCCGGAGGCTCGATTAAAGACGAGGATATTATCAAAACCTGCGACAAGTTGGGAATAACCATGGTTTTTACCGGTATCCGCCATTTCCGTCACTAAGATTGATTGAGAAACAGCCTACCTGAATGATTAGAAATTATAAGCAGGCCAAAGCCTATCTAGACTCTTTTATCAATTACGAAAGAGCTGTAAAATTCAGTTACAAAAAATCCTTTAAGCTAAGGCGGGTTAAACTGCTTTTTAAGCAGTTTAAGATACCTTATCAAAAGCTGAAAGTAATTCATATCGCCGGAACCAAAGGCAAAGGTTCCACCGCAAGATTCACCGCCCAACTTTTAGCCGCGCAAGGCTTAAGAACCGGTTTATACACCTCGCCGCATCTTTTTGATTTCCGGGAAAGAATAAGGATAGTGCCCAGTAAAATGATTTCTAAGAAAGATGTTGTCAGGATAACCGAAGATTTTAGAAAAAAACTAAAAAATTTTAAACTGCCAGAAGAGTTAGGCAAGATAAGTTTTTTTGAAATTTATACGGCTTTAGCTTTTAAATATTTTCTGGAGCAAAAAGTGGATTGCGCGGTTTTGGAGACTGGCTTGGGCGGCCGGCTGGACGCGACCAATATAGCCAGGGCAAAAGTTTCGGTAATCACCCATATCGGCTATGACCACACCCATCTTTTAGGCAAGAAGCTTAGGGAAATAGCCGGAGAAAAAGCCGGGATAATTAAAAATAAAATTCCGGTGGTCTCGGCAAAAAATCTTAAACCCGTGGCTAGGGTGATGGAAAAAACTTCCCGAAATACACAGAGCCGACTTTTCATCTTCGGCAGGGATTTTAAAGCCGCCCATATCCGTTTTAAGGCCAAATATACGCTTTTTGACTATAGTTTCGCCGGAAAAAACTTAAAGGATATAAAGATCCCCCTTTTAGGAAGGCATCAGGTAGAAAATTGTGCTCTTTCGCTCACCGCTGTTTTTCTTTTTACCAAAAAGTTTTTGCCGGATAAGTTAAAAAGCGGTTTGGCAGATTTACCTTTGGAAGGGAGGTTTGAGCTGGTTTCTTCTAAACCTTTGATTATTGTAGATGTTGCCCATAATGTTTCTTCTTTTACGGCGCTTTATAATAATTTGAAATTGTATTATCCTTCCAAAAAAATTATTTTGATTTTTGGCGCCTCCCGCGATAAAGATGTCTGGGGGATGCTTAGAAAAATACCTTATGCCAAGCTTATCCTTACCGGGGTGAACAACCCGCGCTGTTTTTCTCCCGAGGAGTTAGAAAAATATGTTCCCGGCCCGTCAATAATTACTCCTAATATTAAAGAAGCTTTAGCTTTAGCCAAAAAACTTTACCGGCCCGGCTCAATCATCGTCATCAGCGGCTCTTTGTTTTTAGCCGCAGAAGCCAAGAATCTGTGGTAAAATACCTTGCCCATGGGTGAGTTTAAATTAAAAAATTATAATTCCCAGGATACGATTTGTGCTATCGCCACTTTTCCTTCGGTTTCGGCCTTGGGGGTAATTAAAGTTTCGGGAAGAATGGCGTTCGCCTTCGTTGCAAAAATATTTAAGCCGGCTAGAAAATTACAGATTAGAAAAGTCAAAACCCACACTATCCATTACGGATGGATTGTGGAAAAAGGCGAGAACGAAGCGATAGTGGATGAAGTTTTAGTGAGCGTGATGAAGAAACCGCATTCTTACACTAAGGAAGATGTGGCGGAAATTTCCGCTCATGGCGGCATTTTAGTGCTGAACAAAATCTTAAAACTGCTGATAAAGCAGGGCGCCCGCCAGGCTATGCCCGGTGAATTTACCTATCGCGCTTTAACACATGGAAGGATAAACCTCGTCCAAGCTGAAGCAGTCAGGGATATCGTGGAAGCTAGGACCGACCAGGCTTTACAAATAGCCCAGCAGCAACTGCGCGGCGAACTTACCGGAAAAATCGAAGAGCTAAAACAGGAATTAAAAGATATTTTTTCTCAAACCGAAGCCAGCCTTAATTTTCCCGAAGACCAGAGCGAAATTTCTCCAACCCTTTTAAGCAAAAAATTAAACTCCCTAAAAACTCGCCTGGATAAGTTGATTGAGGAAAGCCAGGGGGGCAGAGTTTTAAAAGAAGGTTTAAAATGCGCTATTTGCGGAAAAGCCAATTCCGGCAAATCCACACTTTTTAACTGCCTGCTTAAAGAAGAAAGGGTGATTACCAGCCACATTCCCGGCACTACCCGTGATATAATTGAGGAAGCGATAAATATCCGCGGCTTGCCTTTGCGGATTTACGATACTGCTGGCTTGATTGAGCCGAAAGATTTAGTTACCCGTAAAGCTTTAGAGAAGACCAACGAGATTTTCCAGAATTCAGACCTGATAATTCTTGTGCTTGATGGCTCGCGGGCTTTGGATAAAGATGATTTTTTTCTTCTAAAAAAGATAAAAGGCAAGACTGTAATTGCAGCCATAAACAAGATAGATTTGAAGCAGAAAATTAAAGACGAAAAATTAGCCCTCAAAGGAGTAACTAAAGTACGCCTGAGCGCTTTAAAAGGCGAGGGAATCCCGGAATTAGAAAAAGCCATATTTAATACTGCTTATCATAAAGGTTTAGCCCGCCAGAACCTGATTTTTTTAAGCCATTATCAGGAAGAGTTTTTAAAAAAGGCGGCGGGAAGTTTAAGCGAAGCTTTAAGCGGTTTGGCCGGCGCAGGGCCTTTGGATTTAGCCAATTTTTTGCTTAAAGATGCCTTGGATAGTTTAGGCAAGCTTACCGGAGAAGTTTTTTCAGAAGAAATTTTAGAAAATATTTTTAGCAGTTTTTGTATCGGTAAATAATAATTATAAATG
>CAZNWL010000057.1:0-7258 GCA_964577045.1 uncultured Planctomycetia bacterium
ACAAGGGTAGATATGATGCCAAAACAGATACCACTGTATTGGTAGCCGAATATTTCTCAAGCCCCACCGAAGGCGTCATCCCCTGGGCAGAGAAGAATTTAAATGGTTATAAACCTGCTCCTGCGGAAAAAGGTTTAGCGCAAATGGAAGAAAAAACTCAAAGCTTACAACCAGGTTCAAAAATTCGGGACATGATTATTTACAATGAGCAAGGAGTACCTTTGGCGGCCTTAACTTGGTTTAAAGATCCCAATGAGTTTAAAGTGACCAGGTATGTTGAGGAAAAAGGCCAAGGTTGGCTTATCTCTGAAAATACGACTTTAGAGAAGCTTTTGGCTGATTTAAACGTAAATCAAGACGATATATTAACTGCCTTGGTCAGGGCAGGAAAATTAACCGCAGACGGCAAAGATATATCTGAAACCTATTTAGTCGGCCAGGCAAGGTTTGTTATGCACGATCCGGTTTACGACCTTCAGCCGGTAATTTATTTAGGCAAGACTTTAGGCATCTCTAATATAGAGTCGTTAGTGAGAAATCCGCTCAAGGCTAAGGATTAACTGCTCCACTTTTCTATTCCACTTTTCTTTGCTATAATCAGATTGCCATGCCTAAGATAAAACTGACTCCCGAGTTAAAAAAAATAATCCTGAAGGAGAAAAGGAAATCCCCACATATAGGAGTCCGCGAAATCGCCGCTATTTTGGCCGATAAATATAAGGCTGACCTTTCTAAAAGCTTAATCCATAACCTATTGAAAAATAAAGGCTTAAAAGATAAGCCCGGCCGCAAAAGCGGCCCCTCTTTTCAAGGGAGAAAAGTAGAGCCTTGCGGATTCCTGCTTTTACGCGCCTTGGACAGCCAAGTTGGCTTGTTGGATTATTTGGCTGAAAAGCTGAAAGTCCATTTTCCTGCCTGCCGGCAGGCAGGTTCCGAGCTAAATCCAGAGCGGCTCAAAAAAATAATTACCTTAGCCAGCTTTTCTTTTTTCCATGCTAAAACTGAAAAAACCAATTTAAGAAAAACGGGGTTATTGCGCCTGGCCGGAATCTACCAGATTTCTAAAAAGGAACTTGAACTTTTTAACCAAACTATCTTGGCTAAACAACCGGTAGTAAATTTAGACGGCCTAAAAAAAGAACTAGAGCCGGTTAGCGCCATAAAGTTTATTTTTAAAAATGGAAGTTTTGGCTTCTCTGACGGGCGCTTGGCTACTTTCTGGGATAAGCCCCAGGCTTTAGAAAGCTTTTCCTCCCCCTTAAGGGTTGTCCGGCAGAAAATTCAAAACATGCTGGCGCAAAAAGTTTTGCTGATTGGCTACACTAAAAGCTTTAACTATCTTTCCGCCACGGCCTTTAATTTTTTGAGAGGTTTAAACAGCGGTTTGACTGCGCTGGAGTTCTTGGGGCCGGCCGGGAAAGCCTTAGACCGGCTTAAATTAAGCCCTAATTCAATTAGCCTTATTTTCGGCTACTCCCCGCAGTTATTTATGCCGCCGGCAACGCACCAAGGGCCGCATAAATTTAAACGTTTCTTTCACGAAGAAGTGGGCGAGTTATTTCTGGCTAAACAACCGGCTGCCTTCCGGCTAGAAGGGACGACCATCACTTTAAGCCACATTCAGATTAAAAATAACCTAAACTCCTCGGTTTTTTGGGGTTTGCTGGGGAACGCCTCCTTGCGGGAGTTGTCTTCTATAAGCCGTTATTTTTACCTTTGGCCTTATCTCTCGGATGATTTTTTCAAAGAGACGGAAATGATGGCACAAATCCAGAAGGTTTCCCGGCCAAACGGGCTAAATTTTGCCAAAATGCTTCCCCAAAAAGTTGTTTTTACACAACCTATTGATTTTATTAGAGTTGGACAGATTCTTTCCCTTTTATTTAAAGAAACCGTCCAAGGCTGGGAGCCCAAAGAAAAGGCAGGAAACTTCTCTCGCGGTAAAAATTATGTAAAAATTACCTTGAGGCAGGCCCCGCCTGCCCTAAAAAGGGCCTTTAACCAGGCGGTTTTTGAAATTGACGGCCGTCCGGCATTTATCGGGTAGGCTTGCAAGCGTTTTCATTACCCCCATATTTTTCTAGGATTTTCTTGAATTTATTATAAAATTTATGGTATATTTATATGGTCACTAATTATATGGAGAGGCAGAAATGAAGAGAATGCGCAGGATAAAAAAAGCCCAGACCGCCTTGGAATATATTGCCGCAGCTTTAGCTTTTTCCACGGTAGGCCTTGCTTCTTTTCTAGCCATTAACCAGGCAGCCATCTCAAAGGTTATGGGGGAACCTGAAACCTACCATGCTCCAGACACAGTAATTGGCAAGGGTTTAGCTGATGGGGTTTCTCCTGAGGAATATAAATCTCCTTCTACTTGGTCCCAACCCCAGCCAGAATTAGACGGAGCAAAGCCTGAAGATACCGTCCAGTTGAGCAAGGAGCATACTTCGGATTGGGACGATGGTAAAGAGGAAGATTGGGTAGAAGGAGCTCCAGATGGAGAATATTGGGCTGATAGCGATCTTAGCGGGTCTACGATTGATGTTGAGCCGGTGCACGACGGAAATTACACTAAGGAAGAAATGCAGCAGAAGTTTTCCGATTACACCCAGCAGTGGATCAATGAAAATTCCGAAGGCTACACTGCTGAACGAAAGCAGGAAATTAATGAGGATGCCGATCAAAGTTGGTTTATTCCTTCTGATGGGTCAGGAGAAGGAGAATAAGATGATAATCAGAATGAGGAAAAGCCAGAGCATTTTGGAATACATCGCCATAGTGTTGGTAGTATCAGCAGCGATGAGCGCCATGACTTTTTATATTTATCGGGCTTTGCTGGTAAAAGAGCGGCACTTAGCCCAGGAGTTAAACGAAGCTAATCGGTGAGCAAGATGAAGAAATTAGTTAAAACCCAAAGTATGTTTGAATATTTGGCTATCCTCATAGTGATCGCAATAGCCGTAGGTTTCGTGACTAGAAGAGATGGTGTTTTCACCCGAGGCTTGCAGAGCGGCTTTGACCAGATTGAGCAGAATTTAGCAGGCCGCCTGCCTGAATCAGTGAATGACAGCCACACTGGCCAGATAGTTGAGCATACACCGGAGTCTTTAGGGATAACTGTCCGCGATGCTAGAAGCTATGAGGGACGCCCTTATTTTGAACATAAGCAGTACGGAGACTATTATTTTCATGAGGGAGAAAGCGATATGAGTGGCGTTCCAGTCAATGGGACAGTAGTGGGGCAGGTAACGGTTTCGCCCGTAGAGGATTAAAAATGATTACAAAACGCAAAGGCCAGGCTTTAATGGATTACGCAGTTTTAATTGCCATGGTAGCCATATCGTTACTGGTAATGAGCGGTTATGTTTTTAGGTCGATTGACTCCCGAGTTCGCCATGTCTGGGCTGATTTATATGACCCGCTATGCGGGGTGAGGTAATAAAAAATAAAGGAGGTTTGAGCTATGTTTAAGAAAGAGAGCGCACAAAGTATTCTCGAATACATCATTGTGCTTTCCGCGATTATCGTTGCTGTGATTGCCGCTACTGGTCAGGGTGGAGTTTTGCAGAAGGCTATCACTAAGCTCTTTAATGATTCTTCGCAGGTCATCGAGGACCAGTCGGACAATTTTCTCTCAAGAGTTGGCGGCGGTAATACTACTGCTCCTGGAGAGGGTGGTTAGATTAATACAAACTCGTAAAATAAATGGTGTCCAGCACGTTAAGGAGGTGTGAAAAATGTTAATTAAGTTAAAAAAAGCACAGGCAACCGCCGAATACGCCATACTTTTTGCAGTGGTGATTGGCGCGGCCATGGGAGTGCAGGCTTATGTAAAAAAAGCTATCCAGGCCAGAATTTATGATGCCGCTAATCAATTCGTTAATGATACCGGCGGAACAACTTTTCAGTGGGAAGGCGTAAGTGGTACAAAGACTATCTCTAACCAGCTATCAAACCGCCTGTTTACTGAAAATCTCGAGAGTACTACGGCGCCATACGTTTATAATGAAACGGTGAACGCTGATTATACCTCAGAGATGAAACGTTAAATTATCCGGCATTTGTAGAAAAGGAGGTAAACACGTGTTGATTAAGATAAGCAAAGCTCAAAGTACCTTAGAGTATGCCCTTTTGATCACAGTGGTAGTGGGAGCGCTATTGGCCATGCAGAACTATTTGAAGAGAAGCATCCAGGGAAGAATGCAGATTATCGGCGACCAGATGGGCGACCAATATTCGCCTACTGATACCTACCGGGAAGAAAATATGTTTGTAAGGCAGAACCAGATCATAGAGAACACAAGCGGCGGGTTAAATAGCACGACTCTTACCAATACAACCGGCGGCCATCAGGAGATGAATAGTTACCGGGAAGTGGGAAATTTGGAGAGCGAACCCTGGTAATAAGCCGCAGGCGCAAGGCAACTTAAATCTGGACCGTTTATTTTTCAAGGAAGGTATTATGAAAAAAGCCCAGTCAGCGGTAGAATATAGCTTTCTGATTAGCCTGCTTATCGTGGCTTTTCTTGCGATGCAGGTCTATTTAGCCCGAAGCTTCCAAGGCAACTTACAGCAAGGCAGCGACAACTTCTTCGGCAGCCAATATGGCCACGGAGTTAGCGATGTGGATGAACGCATCCACACTCAAAGCCGGACATTTGAACTAACTATACCGGGTTTTCGGGGTGCGCCGCATACTTTTATCCGTAGCCGCGGCTCAACTTCTTCAAAACTTGACTGGAGCGTAGCTCCTTTAGAGGAGACTTGGCCATAATCGAGGCAATTATGAGGGTTAGAAAAACAGCACAATTAGCTTTGGAATACGCAGGGATTATTGCCCTGACTGTGGTTGTTTTAGTAGCTATGTTCACTTATTTAAACCGCGGCCTGCAGGGTAAAATAGAAGCATCTTTAGTAGATGCTTTTAATGAGGAGCAGTTTGCCGGAACAGCTCGCGCTAAAGGCAGCGCTTTTCAGAGCGAATCCCGGCATATGTCAAAGACGTCCGATGCGTATAGTTTTGAGTTTGGCCAGTTTATGTATCTAGGTTCATTGAGCATAGATAAAGCAAACCGCCATGAAAAGGTGGTTTTTCAGAGCCCGAAAAAATAAGCTATGTTGGTTAAACTTAAAAAATCCAATGCTATTTTAGAGTATGGAGTTATTTTAGCAGTAGTTGTGGGGGCCATGGCCGGAATAAGCTTTTATTTAAAACGCCATATCCAGGCGAGAGTAAAGAATGAAAGCGACCGTTTGTTGGGCCACGGCCAAGGCTTAGAGTGGGAGGCGAAATTAAGTTTTAACACCGCTGGAACCGATACTAGGCGGATTGAAGAAAAACCGGCTAATTTTGAGATAACTCATGATAGTTCGAGCACGGTCATAAGCTATGTGCCGGCGCAACCGCCCTATGTGATGGAACATAAAGGCTCAAGCCAGCATGTGCAGGATGCGCCAATGCAGCCGCCGAATTTAGATTATCCGGACCAGGAAACTCATGATTATGAGGACAATGGAGAAAGGCAATAATGAAAAATAAATTAATTAAATCCCAGGCCATGGTGGAGTTAGCAATCTTAGGCGCGCTAGTTTTGATGACCTTTGGCATATTGGTCAACTATGTGGCTAAGCTCAACAATGACCAGTATGCTTTGATGCAGGCTTTTCGTTATGCTCTTGCCAAATCGCATGAAGAAAATAAAGCCGTCTCTTACGGCACCTGGGATGACCGGATGATGGCTAGCGCGACTAGCCCGATTGTAGGCCAGAAAACCACCTCTAGCGGCGCCGGCTATGTATTCTGGGCTATTCCTTCGGTTTGCGGCTCGGGAGAAGACCCCCAAACCGGCATGTGGATGAAAATCAATAAAGGTTTTGGCGAATACGATATCAGTGAAGCTTCCAGCGGCTCGGTTGAACCGGTTTATTTTACCCAAATTTTCAGCAAAGTTACCGCTGATTCTGTCGATGGCAACATCCAGACTTCCCGGTCAAGTTTTGTGGCCGAGGAAATGCTTTATAAGATTGATAGAAGGATTTACAAGATGCAAGCGCGCGTCCACGGAGCTGCAAGGTAATTTTAGGAGATTAGCCATGAATAAGAAAAATAAAGCGCAAAGCATATTAGAGTCAACCGTAGTTTTTTTAGCCGGCTCAATACTCATCGGCGCGGCCATTGGTATTTTTGTTTGGGGTATCGCGCATATGCCGATACGCCAGCTCACTTATGAGTTTACCCGGGTGATAGCCGGAACCCCTGGCCGTTATGTGGATGAAAATGGGGCTACTCCTACGCCGCTTAAGGCGGTTTGGCCGACTTATGTGGTTTCCGCGGCTGGCATTGACTATTAAAGGGAAAGATAATGAGCAATAAGTTGTTTTCAAAGATTAAAGCGCAGGTTTCCATATATTTGATTTCCATCATAGTAGTTTTAATTATACTTACCTTTGCCGTGATTAATGTCGGTAAAATCTTTAAAGACAAAACCTACGCGGATAATGCCGCTGATGGCGGAGCCTTAGCCGCAGCCACAGTTATGGCTACGGCTTTTAACTATAATGCCGACTCAAATAGCGACCAGAAAGAAGGCGGCTCCCAGCATGAATGGAGCGACTATGACAATTCAACCGGCGACGGACGGCCCGGCCCGGATAACAAGCGCCCTTCAGGTTTTGGCCAGGTGCAAAACCTGGAACAAGTCCACCGCCCCGAACAAAAAGCAACTCACGAGTTTGTCGGTTCGTCAGGAGCCCCTGCTGCCGAGCTGGCTAAGGATTTTTTCTCTCAAGATGTTTCGAAGAGGAGTTCGTCTCAAGTAGGAAAAACCCCAGGTTTTACTAAAGCTTTAACCCAAGGCGGAACGTCCGGGACTTTTATCCCCTATACTCAATCAGGAGGCATCAGGGGCAATGAAGATGCTTATACCGGAACCAGCGACAATGAGCAAGAATCCAGAAAAGAAGCCACTGATGCTGATGAGCCCGGCCAGAACGATTATTATAACAACGCTTTAGTGGCCGGCTATAAGTATAATTTTTATAATGCCGGGATTTTTCACCGTTTAGGCCGCATTAACGCTAGGCGTTTTTCTCAATTCCTGGAGGAGATTACTCCAGAGACTGTGCAGAACGGTGAGCCCAAAACTTTTTTCTGGATTGACGGAGCTTTCCGCATTCATACCGTAACTGCGATTATTGAAATTGAGCCCGCGGATAATTACGTCTTGCGGGTGCAACAGAATGGCCGGCAAACTCAAGA
>CAZNWL010000058.1:0-6210 GCA_964577045.1 uncultured Planctomycetia bacterium
ATATTATCCGTAATGATAAATCATTGGATAAAATCAGGCAATACATAATAAATAATCCTTTGACTTGGCAGGATGATATTGACAATATCAATAGGATTATTTTATGAAAGGCGTAAATATAGGCAATAAGCCGCCGCAAAAGTACACAATTATATTGCCACTATGGTGTTGTTTCAGCCCTTGCTTTATTGTCTATTTTATCTATAATAGCAGTAAAAATAGGTAGTAAGCTATGAGTTATTTTTATGGGCCGGTGGATTCACGCAGGCTGGGAAAATCTTTAGGTTTGAATTTATTCCCTGAGAAGACTTGCTCTTTCGACTGTATTTACTGCCAGCTGGGCAGAACTAAAGTCCGCTATGCCCGGAGAGTATCGCGGGTTAATTTAAAAAAGGTTAAAAAAGAACTAGCGCAAATAATCCGCAAAAAACCACATTTGGACTTTATCACTATTTCCGGCTGCGGCGAGCCGACTCTGCACCGGAATCTGGATAAAATAATCAGAACGGTAAAAGAAGTTACCCGGAATAAATACCGTCTATGTTTAATCACTAATTCGTCTTTGCTCTACCGCAAAAAAGTAAGAGATGAATTAAAAGGTTTGGATGTAATCGTTCCTTCACTGGATGCTGCAGATGTAGAAACTTTTCGCAAAATAAATAATCCTCTAAAGGGATTTAGCTTAACCAGAATTGTTCATGGTTTGATTAAACTGCGTAAAGAGTTTAGAGGAGAGATTTGGCTGGAAGTAATGCTGGTTAAAGGTATTAATGATAGTCTTCATCACGCCAGGAAGTTAAAAAAGCTAATTGAAGAAATAAAACCCGATAAAGTCCAGCTTAACCTTCCGGTGCGGCCAGCAGCGGTAAAAATTACGCTTCCCGGCTATAAAAGATTAAGCCAGATAAAGCGAATTATCGGCAGGAAGGCGGAAATCGTATCGGATTTTTATGACGGGAAAAAAGAGTTTAACGCTGCCGGAGCGAGGATACGATGATTAAAGAAAACTTAGAAACCATTTTAAAGCAATTACCTCAAGGCGCGGAGTTGGTTGTCGCCGGCAAAGCGCGGACTATTGAGGAGATAAAAGAAACCGTAGCTTGCGGCGCAAAAATTATCGGCGAAAATTACGTTAAGGAAGCTAAAGATAAAATAGCGGCTATCGGTAGGGAGGTTAAATGGCATCTTATCGGGCACCTGCAGAAAAATAAAGCCAAGACAGCAGTGGAAATATTTGACATGATTGAAACTTTGGATTCTTTGGAGTTAGCAGAAGCTTTGGATAAAGAATGCGCGAAGATAAATAAAATTATGCCGGTTTTAATCGAAGTTAACTCTGCTAGCGAGTCGCAGAAGTCAGGGGTTTTGCCGGAAGCAGCGGAGAAATTTTTAAAGGAAATTTTAGTTTTTTCTCATCTTAAACCCATGGGGTTGATGACCATGGGACCCTGGTCAGATGACGCGGAAGTTTTAAGGCCATATTTTAAAAAAACCAAAGAGTTATTTGATAAGATTAAGAAAGTTTTTGGCTCGAATGATTGGCAATACCTTTCTATGGGCATGAGCGCTTCCTGGAAAGTGGCCATAGAAGAGGGGGCTAATTTAGTGAGGATTGGCACGGCAATTTTCGGAGAGCGCCAATGAAATTAAAAATAATTTTTGATAAAGAATCGCTTCACGAAAATTATGCCAGCGGCTGGGGTGTTTCTTATCTCGTCGGCGATAAAGTTTTATTCGATACGGCGGAAAAAGGCGAATACCTTTTAAAAAACCTTTCCCGCCTTAAGGTGGATATCGCGAAAATAGAAAAAGTAGTTATTTCCCACCAGCATTTAGGCCATCACAGCGGCCTTCCAAGCCTGCTTAAAGCGAATAAAAAACTCAAAGTTTTTGCCTGCGCCGATATTTCAGGGGATAATCCGCAGCCGATAGCCGAAAATATTTATACTACCGGCTGCTTGTCAGTTCAATATAAAGGCAGTAAAATAGAAGAGCAGGCTTTGATTGTCAAAAGCCGGAAGGGAATTTCCTTAATTTGCGGCTGCGCACATCCGGGCGTTTTAGAGTTCATCCGGAAAACAAAGGAAACATTTCCCGGAGATAAGTTTTACGCTCTGATCGGCGGATTCCATCTTATGGGCGAAGATAAAAGGACCATTAACTATATTGCCGGCCAGATTAAGAATTCAGGCGTAGAAAATATCGGGCCGGCGCATTGCAGCGGTTTTGAAGCAGTAAGTATTTTTAAAAAAAATTATCCTGAGAATTTCCTGGAAGTAAAAGTCGGCCAGGAATTTGACTTGTAAAAAGGAGGGCTTATGCAGGCGGTTAAAATTGTCTTAGCTTTCGCGGTTGCTATAGTTTTTATTTCCGGATGTGTGCAGATGCGCGATTATACCGGAGTAAAAGACGGGGCAGCCGGCCTGGATATCAAAAACCAATTCGGCACAGGTGAATCAACTAAAGACTATTATGTAGTCAGAGGGGGAGAAGGGATTGTAGTTGGCGATACCAAAGACGAGGTAATTGGCCAACTCGGCCTTCCTGACCAAGTAACCACCACAGTCGAAGGTTATGAAACTTGGATTTATAAATCCCGGAATTTGAGACTTTTCTTTTCCGGAGAACGGTTCAAAGAATGGCAGGAGTTTTAACCGGCCAGGCTTTTGTTCAACTCTCTCACGTAGTTTTTTATCTTCCAAAACTCCTTTATCTTTTCTTTTTGGAAAAACCCAAACAGCGAATTATTTTGCAGAAGCGGTTCTTCGGCCATTTTTTTATGAGCGTTGAATATTCTGGTGTGGGGGACCGGCGAATATTCGGCTAAGGACACCCTCGCCCCCAGTCGGTTAATAAATTCAGCGTCAGATTTGAGCTCTTTTAGGTTTTGGCCGGGATAGCCCAGAAGAAGATAAACGCTGAATTCGCCGTTTTTAAACCCCCCTTGTTTTAGCAAAGTTATTCCCCGGATAAGGTCATCTTTATTGACTTTATCACCCCAGGCTTTTTGTAATTTAGGATTGAGTACTTCCAGCCCGAAATGCGGATTGATAAAGCCGCTGGCTTTAAGCAGGTCGGCTATCTCTTGGTCAAGGAATCTTAGATGCAGGGCATTAGGGGTATGAAAATTTATATCTATCTTTAACTTTGTTATTTCGCTTAAAAGTTTTTTTGCGTATTGCGGCTGATAAAGAAAAGCGTCGTCATAAAGGACAAAGTGTTTTAAACCCTGGCGGCTGAATTTTATGATGTAGTCAATAATTTTTTCATAGGCTATCCGGAAAAAACCCGTGGACAGTTTTTTTATAGCGCAGAAACTACAGTCAAAAGGGCAGCCCCAGGAGGTTCTGAAAACCAGGTAATCCAGCCGGCGGTAAAAATAATTATAATCGGGGAGAGTCGCATAAAGTTCTTCCGGGTTAAATCGGCAGCCGAACAGCTTAAAAAAGTCATTGAGCTGGCTGTTAGTGAAAATAAAATCCACAGGTTGGTTCTTTTTGGCGTGTTCCGGACAGAGACTGGCATAGGTGCCGCCTAAAATTACCGGAGTCCGGGGAAACTTCGGTTTTAACAAAGAGTTCAATTCTTTAATTGCCGGGTACCAGTAAGTCATCGATGAGGTCAAGAGGATATAATCGGGATTTTTATCTTCAAGAAGTTTTTCGAATTCTTTCTGCAATATCCCATAACGCTTGAACCGCCGGGGGATGGATTTAACCGCTGGAGGAGATTCGATAATCTCAGAATAATATTTGCCCCGGCCGAAAGTCCCCGGAGATGTTTTTTTATCCAGGCAGTCAATATAATCTACCTTAATTCCTTGGTCCTTGAGGTAGGTCAGGATTACTAAAAACCCGTAGGGTTTAAGCCAGAAATCATAAGCGGCGCAGTCAATTATCCAGGGGTTTATGGCCAAAATATTCACGGCCTTATTATATCAAATATGATATAATAATTAAACAAATTGAGGGGGATTATGTTAGAAGATATTTTCAAAAATACCATAAAAAAATACCGGCTACTTACGCCTAAGGACAAGGTGATTTTAGGGGTGTCTGGCGGGCCGGATTCCATCTGCCTGCTGCATCTATTTTTGAAGATAAAAAAAGACTATTCGCTCAGGCTTATCTGCGCGCATTTTAATCATCGCCTGCGTAAAGAAGCCCAGGCCGAAGAGAACTTTGTCAAAGAGGAGTGTAAAAAATGCGGAGTTGATTTTGTCAGCGAAGGGAAAAATGTTGGCGATTTTTCTGGAGATTCTTTAGAACAGGTAGCCAGGAATTTGCGCTTTGACTTTTTCTTGAAAATTTCCCGCCAGACAAAATTCAAGAAGCTCGCTTTAGCCCATCATCGCGACGATTTAGTGGAAACAGTGCTGATGCGCTTAATCCGCGGCTCTGGATTGCGGGGCTTGCAAGGTTTTTCTCCCCAGATGCGTTTCAGGAGCCTTACAGTTATTCGTCCGCTGATAGAGCTTTCCAAAGATGATATTCTTGCTTGGCTTGGTGAAAATAAAATAAATTACTGCCTTGACCAGAGCAATTTCGAAGATAAGTTTTTTCGAAACCGTATCCGTTTAAAATTAGTGCCTTTGCTGAAAGAGTTAAACCCTAATATTGCCGAAAATATTTCCAATACCGCCCGTAATATTTCATTAGATTATTCGTTTCTTCACGATTATTCTTACCGGGTTTTTCTTTCTTTAAAGGGCCGCCACATCGGACAGAATCTTTATTTGAATTTAAAAAAACTGAAAGAGCTTCCGCCGGCAATTTTCGGCAATGTCATCAGGATTGCTATCGAGGAGCTTAAAGGCTCAACCCGCAGGCTCGAGGCCAGGCACATTGACGAACTGTTGGATTTAGTTTTAAACCGCCCTTCGGGAAGTATCGTGGATTTACCCTTTCTTTTAGCTAAAAAAGACGAGAAACACCTGCTTATTCAATCCTTGATTTTGTAAGCTTATACAGTATAATAACTACCTATGAATCAGAAGAAAAAGCCTAAAACTACCAAAGTCCCTAATAGTAATTTCCTGCGTTCGGCCTTTTTTATGATTGCAATTTTTTTGGGCCTGATGTGGGCTTCCAGCTTCTTCAGCTCTGATTTTGGCGGCATGATAAAAAAACTTGCCTATAGCGAATTTTACTCTGATTTAGAGCACAACTTAGAAAAACCCACTATAAAATCAGTAAAGATTATCGACAATCTCATCCAGGGAGTTTTTACGGAAAGCTCCGGAGGCGGGCGTTTCTATGTTTATATTCCCCAAGACGATAAGGACCTGATCACTTTGCTGAAGAAAAATGTGCCTGAATTTGAAATCGAGCCGCCACGGACCTTTCTTTCCAATCTTTTGTTTTCTTTGGCACCGATAATTATTTTTATTGTCTTCCTCTGGTATTTTTCTTATAAAGGCAATCAGATGGGAGCGCGGGTTTGGGGCTTTGGCAAGTCGCGGGCAAGGCTACTAGATAAGGAAAATGCCACCAAAGTTACTTTCGGCGATGTCGCCGGAATAGACGAAGCTAAGGCAGAGCTGGAAGAAGTGATTGAGTTTTTGAAAGACCCTAAAAAGTTTCAGCGCCTGGGCGGAAGGTTTCCCAAGGGTGTATTGTTAGTTGGGCCTCCGGGATGCGGAAAAACTTTATTGGCAAAAGCTGTCGCGGGTGAGGCTAAGGTTCCTTTTTTCAGCATCAGCGGTTCGGATTTTGTGGAGATGTTTGTAGGCGTAGGTGCTAGCCGCGTAAGGGACCTTTTTGAGCAGGCGAAAAAAGCCGCCAAGATGGAAAATAGAGGCTGTATTATTTTTATCGATGAAATTGATGCAGTAGGCCGCCAGCGTTTTGCCGGAATCGGCGGGGGGCACGATGAGCGCGAACAGACTTTAAACCAGCTACTTACTGAAATGGATGGTTTCCAAACCGAAATCGGGATTATTGTCATGGCCGCCACTAACCGTCCGGATGTTTTGGATCCGGCGCTTTTACGGCCCGGACGTTTCGACCGGCATATTGTTATTTATTCTCCGGATATTCAGGGCAGAGAAGCTATTTTGAAAGTCCATACTCGTAAAATTCATCTGGCTAAAGAAGTTGATTTAAAGATCATCGCCCAGAAAACTCCGGGTTTTTCCGGAGCAGATTTAGAAAACCTCTGTAATGAAGCCGCCCTTTTGGCGGCTCGTCACGGTAAAGAAGCAGTGGAACA
>CAZNWL010000058.1:6220-7252 GCA_964577045.1 uncultured Planctomycetia bacterium
AGAGTCAATCGAACGGGTGATGATGGGGCCGGAGAAAAAGAGCCGGATAATCTCTAAACGCGAGAAAGAGTTAACTGCTTACCATGAAGCCGGCCATGCCTTGCTTTCTTTGTTGATTCCGGAAGTTGACCCTTTAGCTAAAGTTTCGATTATTCCTCGGGGAATGGCCGGTGGATATACTTTTACTCCACCACGCGAAGACCGTTGGTATCGGTCTAAAAAAGAGCTATTAGGTACGATTACGGTAATGTTAGGCGGCAGGGTTTCCGAAGAAGTAAATTTAGACGATATTACCACCGGCGCAAGCAGTGACTTGATTAAAGTTACCCAGCTCGCCCGACAGATGGTTTGTGATTATGGAATGAGCGAACGTTTAGGCAGTTATACTTTCGGCCGCGACCACGGCCCGATATTTTTAGGCCGCGATTTGATTAAAGAAAAAGATTACAGCGAGGAGACGGCTAAAATTATAGATGAGGAAGTAAAGCGTATCATCGATGAATGCTATGTCCGGGCCAAGAAGCTTATTACCGCTCATAAAAGCGAATTAAAAATATTAGCCGAAGCATTGCTGGAAAAAGAAGTTTTAGACGCCCAGGAAGTCAAGCGCCTAATCGGTTTTACAGATGCGCATAACTCCGGTAGCGATAAAAAGCAAAAAGCAGGCTGAAGAACTCATGGCTTCCTTAGGCGTAAGCAGCCAGGGGATAAAGATATTATCGCCTAAAAGCCTTTGGACAGCTTTTCAGATAGAAGGGATTAAGTCCTGGGAAGCTAACATCTTAAAGCAGCATCTTCTTTCCGAAGGCTCGGACGCGGCCATAGAAAGACGGGCTTTAGTTAAAGATATTAAAACCAGCGTTCTGATTTTCGGTAATCTCAACCAGTTGAGAAACCTTTGCCGCAAAATCGAAGGTCAGCCTTTTTCGCTCCGCGAGATTTCAGAAACCTTATCGGTTTATTTAGATAATATCTATCGCCAGAATTATACTTTTTTAGCCCGGGATAAAAGGCTTAAGATAATACCAGGGC
>CAZNWL010000059.1:0-7210 GCA_964577045.1 uncultured Planctomycetia bacterium
TCCTCAATACTCCCTAAATCCTCAGGCAGAGGAGCAATTTTTCCAATATTTCCATAAAGTCTTCGTAGTTAGAATCGAATTTAAAAGAAAAACTCTGCTTACTTAAACTTTTAGAACCGACCATAATGGGCTCGCCGGTATCTGAACCTGAAGTGGTGCCGCCAGAACTAGAGCCAGATGTAGAACCGCCGGCAGAACCTTCGCTGGTAATAATTTGGCCTTGAGCCCCGCATGATTTGATGATTAATCCTGCCTGTTGAATAGCCGCTATCGGAGGTATGGCCTTAAAGGGGACTTTCCTGGCAAATTCCTCTGTCTTCAGGTATGGCTTCTCTTTGCCGATTTTCTCTAATTTCTCTTTGACCTGCTTTATTTTTTCTTTCTTTTGCCTTATTTCGCTTATCTGGCTGGTTATACTTTGGCTACTCACCCAAACAATAATATCGCCTACCAACAAAGCCAAGGCAGCGACCACAATCAAAATCAATAAGTTGTTCTTCAGGAATTCAGGATTTACTTTAGGAATTTTAATTTTGATTTTTTCGTTCATTTTAATTTTAGCTCCAGAGTAAACGCTCTTTTTATTTTTACCGTGAAATCAGAACCATAAGGTAAAAACGGCTCGTCAGATAGAGCCGGCCGAGAAAGAGAAACTTCAGCAAATAAATCGGATTTACGCAGCTTATTGATAAACCCCCTAAGCTGGTCAATGCTTTCCTCGTAAGTTGCCTGAATCCAGCCTTCGCACTTAAAGGACTCTCCTTCGCCTTCTGAACTGGCCGGCTGTCCGCGCCGTCCGGCAGTGCCGCCCGACGGAGCTGCGGAGCCAGAAGAGCCGGTGCCGAATTCGGATACGGTCAAATAGGCATTACTGGGAATATATTTAGCAATAACAGAAAAAATCTTGCGGCGCACCTGGCTAAAAGAGATTTCGCCGGCGATAAAATCATTCTGCGCATTAACTTGGTTTTCTATCTGCATTATCTCATTCTCCGCTGAAACAACTTTTTGGTATTCCTGTTCGGAAAAAGATGCCTGCTCGTTTTTCAACTTGCCTTTCACTGAAGATAGGCGAAGTAAAAGCAGGCATAAAACTCCGGCCAAAGCTAAAGCCCCAACCGTTAATATCTTTCGAGAGAAGGATTTGACGATTTGAGCCTGTTTTTCTTTCAAAGCAGCTTCAGGCAAGAAATTCAAAGTCTGTTTCCTTTCGCGTAAGGATAAAACTAAACCTAAAGAACTAGCGAAAAAGTAACCGGCGTTACTGCTTTCTTCGCCAACTACTTTTTCTAGAGATATGTTTTTAACTGCTTTGACATTAAACAGCTCAACTTTGCCGCCGATATTTTTCTTCAAATTATCGATATAAGGCCCTACGGAGAATATACCGCCGGTAAAATAGACCCCCTCTATGATTTTTCCGGCAGAAACTTCTTTATAGTAGGCAAAAGACCTGCGAATTTCTGAAATTAAATAGTCCCAGTTTGTATTTACCGACTCCTGGGCTTCGCCTTTTATAAAAGCTTCTTGCGCTTGAGCTTCGCTAATCTTTCTTTCGGCAGCAATCGCCCGGACAAAATCGCGGGCCGCAAAAAGAATTGTCCTGACTAAAACCGGCAGGTTATTTGAAAAGATAACAATCGTGGTATTAATATAGCCTACATCTATAAAACACCAACAGTCCGGCAAATCCGCATAATAACCCAAGGTATAAACCATGGGGCTTGAGGCCGATGAACCGATAAAACTGATACCAATGCCTTGCCGTTCAAACATCTGAAAATACCGCGTAATGTCGGCAGCTACCCCCGAACCAGCAAAAACATTGGCCTGTTTACTTTCTTTGGCCTGGGGATTTTTTAAAAGAATATAGCGCAAGATATCACTGTCGGTGGGCGCAGGACGGATGGTCCGTTTAGCCTCGCTGATAATTGCCTTTTTTAAATCAGAGGGAGCCATCGGGGGCAATTGGAAAAAGGAAAAGTTAGTGGTCGGCGAAGCAAGCCCAACGGCTACTTGAGCTGACTTCATCTCTTCCTGGCTGACTATGGCAAACAACCTTTCAAAAAACGCTTCCTCATCAAAAACATCATCTTTACGGTAAGGGGTGGAAAAATACTTAAACCCCGCTATCTCAAGCTGGTTACGTTTTTCTTCAGCAAGAGTTATTTTGGCAAGGCAGGCGCCGATATCAATAGCTACAATTTTTTTCATATCTCAACCACCTACTTTTTGTAAAAGCTGGGTCAAGGGCAAAAAGACAACGAAAGCCAAACCCAAGACCGCCACGCCTAAAAAAACAATTATTAACGGCTCTAAAATCGCGAATACCGTCCCGATTATTCTGGGAATTTCTTTGTCATAAAACTTACAAGTCTTATTAAAACCATCAGCCAGGTCTCCTGCGTTTTCGCCGACGTGAATCATGCGGACCATGAAGCTGGGAAAAGCATTGGTCCCGGCAAGGGCCATAGAAAGCTCGCCGCCGGTAAAAACACTTTTCTTAACCATGTCTATAGCCATCTCTAAATATTTATTCCCCACAGTCTGGCGCACCATATCCAAGGTAGTTACAATCGGTATACCATTAAATAGGCAAAGATAAGTTGAACGCGCAAAACGCGAAAGGCATAACTTATAAATTACATCTCCGAAAATGGGAAGCTTAAGCTTATGCCTGTCAAAAAAAAGAGCTAAAGGGTAACTCTTTCCTATTATTAATTTTAGCACAATTACGGCTAAAATGATAGCCCCAAGAATATAATACCAGATTTTCCCGACTATCCTGCTCAAAGACATCGCTAGGCGTGTAATCAACGGCAACTCGCTACCAAAATCAGCGAATAAGGCCTCAAATTTAGGTAAGACTACGATAACAATAACTCCTAAAGCCACCAGCATAATTACGGAAAGGATAATCGGATATATAGCCAAACCCTTTATCTTAGACTCAAGGTCCTGTTGCCATTCCAGATAATCCGACATCTGTTCAAGCGAAGCGCCCAGCCTTCCCGCTGCTTCTCCGCCGGCCACTACTGCCCGGTAGAGTTCGGAAAATACCTTGGGATGAAGCGCTAAAGCATCCCGGAATGAGCCTCCGGCTTCAACATAGCTTTTTATGCTGATAAGGATACTTAATAAATTAAGTTCGGAAGTGTCGCCGATTAAAGAAGTTAAAGCTTCCAGCAGGGGTATGCCGCCGTTTAAGAGAGCGGCTAAATTGCGGGTAAGATTAAGAACCTCTCCTTTCTTAATCTTTATGGCTTTTCCTTTTTTCAGCCGGCCGACTTCATCAGCGGTAATAAAGATATAACCCATCTTGGCCAACTCTTCAGCCAAAACCCGCTGGTCAGCAGCAATAGAAAAGCCTTTGCTCTTTCTGCCAAACCTATCCCTGACTGTATATCTATAAGCCGGCATTGTTAATTACTACTTTTATTAATATTATTATACTGCGTTTATGATAAAAGTAAATTCGTTATCTATTATTTTTTATTTCCCCTGCCAGGTTCCCGGTACTACGGTTATTACTGTTCCACCCCCGCTTCCTATAGTGCTCACAGAAACTGCAATGGACCACGGATTGGAAAATCCAGTAGCAACCCAAGCAGTATTTCCATCTTCTTTCAACTTTCTCACCTGATTTCCACCATCTTCAGCTACCCAACAATCATTATTGTTAGGGTTAGTTGATAGCGACCTTGGCTGGGTGATAGCAGATGTTGTCCATACATCATTTCCGTCAGCATCTAATTTTCTCACCACATTTCCATCATATTCACCTACCCAACACTCATTTTCAGAATTAACTGAAATCGGATATGGCCTATCTAGACCGGCTCTAGTCCAGGCAATATTTCCATTGGCATCCAATCTTCTCACCCTATCTCCAGTGTATTCCGCTACCCAGCATTCAGTTTCATTGGGGTTAATTTTAGGGTTAATCGAAACTGAATAAGGAAAACTGAAACCGGCTTTTGCCCAAGCAATGGTTCCGTCAGGGTTTAACTTAGAGACTCCGTTTATACTAGTTACCCAGCACTCACTAGTATTAGAATTTACTGCAACTGCATACGGAAAAGTGCCAGCTCCTAAATTTCTTGTCCAGGCAATAGCTCCACTAGCATCCAGTTTCATGACGCGGTAACCAACATAATCAGCTACCCAACATTCATTGGTGTTAGAATTAACTGCAACTGATTGTGGTAAGTCAAAGCCAACCGCCGTCCAGGCATGAGTTCCGTCAGCATTCAATTTTATGACCCTACCTGCAGCACCAGAACCCGTAGCTAACCAACATTCATTGGCAGGATTAGTTGCAACTGAGCGTGGGTTTTCAAGCGCAAGAGTTCTCCATGCTATGGAATTGTCAGCATTCAGTTTAACTAAAGTGCCAGCGCTATACTCTCCTACCCAACATTCACTGCTAGCAGGGCTAACTGAAACTGAACGCGGCTCAGTGATACCGGATTTTGTCCAAGCAATGGTTCCGTCGATATTCAGTTTAATAATCTCGTTTGTATTATAACAAGCCACCCAACACTCACCAACAGAATTAACTGAAACTGAATATGGTTGGCCAGCGCCTAAAGACCTGGACCAAGCAACAGAACCGTCAGCATTTAATTTTGTCACCTTTTTACCAGTATATTCAGCTGCCCAACACTCATTTGTATTAGGGTTAACTGTGACTGATATTGGCCGGTTAATACCCGGCCTGGTCCAAACATTGGCTCCGCTAGCATTCAGCTTCACGATCTGGCTGCCATTATAGTTAGCTACCCAGCACTCATTGGTATTAGGGTTAACCACAACTGAAATTGGCTGGGTAAAGCCGGGAGTGCTCCAAGCAATGCTTCCATCGGCATTCAACTTGGTAACCTCTCCTGAATTATATTCAGTTACCCAGCATTCACCGGCAGCGTTAACTGAAACCGATGTTGGCTGATTAAGCGTAGGGCTCATCCAGGCAATGGTTCCATCAGCATTCAACTTTCTTACTAAATTTCCGCCATATTCCGCTACCCAGCTTTCACTGGTATTAGGATTAATGGAAATCGAATATGGTTGGCTACTAGCATCCAAAGGTCTTCGCCAGGCAATAGTTCCGTCAACTTTTATTTTTTTAACCTCATCTGCACCGTATTCCGCTACCCAGCTTTCACTGGTATTGGGATTAACCGCAACCGACCAGGGCTTAAGCGGCGTGCCCACTCTCAACAGTTCAGAACCGTTATCGTCTAAAAGAACTACTTGATGGTTCATTGTATCCGCTACCCAGGCTTTTGCCGGCCCAGGCGCCCCTGATTGAGTCAAAACACAAGAAACATACTTATGCGTATCACCCACCCAGGCGTGGGAAGTCACGGTCAGTGTGCCGTCGCCATTATCGTCTATAACCACCCAGTAGCGGCCATTGGCTAAACTTTCGGTCTCATCCGAGGCGCCTTCACCCAAATGCGGGTTATTGTCGGCGCCATCATCCATCCCTACCCAGCCCCAATCATTAGCCAGTTCAACCTTTGCCCGCTCGATACCGGCCATGGCCAGTTGAAAAGCATCCTTTCCTTTCTGCTCGTAACCAGCAGTTTTTAGATTACTCACTACAGCTATCATCACCACTGCCGCGACAATAGCCACCGCGAGCAATGCCAAACCGACATAAAGCAAACTTTGGGATTTTTTAAAACTAATCATTTAAAGTTACTCCTCTGGCTTTGAAAGTCTGGTTATTATGAGTTTTAGGTTCTTGGGCAGTTAAAACCGCGCTGAACTCTTTATTGGTATCATTGTAATCAAATATCCGCAAAGTTTTTCCCGGATTAGCCGGGTCCTGGGGATTATCTACCAGAAAGGTAGCCAGTTCCTGGCGGCTGGCATTAGCCGTTTGTAAAGAGGTAGCCATGTCAGCGCTGCAGTTTGAGTCAAGGCCGCGGTAAAGAGTGTCATTATTTCCATAACTGGTAGTGGGAAGAGTAGTGGTAGTAAAGCCCCGCCAATACCAGACACAAGGGTCAGAAGTGGTAGGGCCATTACGGTCAAGGTCAGTTTTAAAAGTTACCAGGTCAAAATTACCAAAAGGAGCTGGTGCCACAGAAAAATCAGTACCCCAGCGGGCTTCATTAATCATGTAGTCAATAGCCCAGGTTTCATCCTGGAATACCTTGGTTTTGTCAGCGAGGCGGGCACCAGTGCGGCTGGAAGTAAAAAGAATTGAGCCGGTGGCTGCGGCAATCACCGCAAAGATAGCCACCACGGTCACTGCTTCAATGAGGGTGATGGAAGACTTTGACATCTTAGTTACGTCCTTCCGCGGTAATGCCTCTCTTTTATTTTATATTATACCCCAATTTAACCTTCAAACCGCTCATAAACATATTTTTGACTTTTGTCCGGGAATATGATATATTTTAACAAGAGGTGAAAATAAATGACTAAAAGTGAAAAAATAAAAAAACGCCTGGAGAACTTGAGAAGAATAGTAGCCGAACATCCTTCTCCAATTTTCAAGATGAGCAAGGAAAAGGTTATAAAAAAACTTCGGGAAACCAGAGAAGCTATCTGGGAGCAAAAAATTGCACATCATAATTGATTCCAACGAATATATATTTTCCTTCGGATTAGAGAAAAGGTCAACAGCGCGCTTATTCTTAGATAAGTTAATTGATAATATAACCCGGCATACCTTAAGCATTCCCAGAACAATAATAGAAGAGGTAAAGCGTAACCTGACTATAGAAGCCTTTAAAGAATTCGCTATCCTCATCAATAGTATCGCTAAAATTGACGAAGATACAGTAGTGCCCTTTGAAACTGTGTTTGAATATGAAGCAAAGGGTTTAAAACCTACCGATGCCTTTATAGCTGCATACGTGGAATACAAAAACGCCGAAGTATTGGTCACCGAGAATAGGCATTTCCTAAGCCGCCAAAAGAGCCTTCCCTTCAAAGTATTAACTGCGGAAAAAGCTTTCATTCTCTTATAAAAATAATACGGGCTTCGTTCACCATATAATCAACCGCTCATGTTTCATCCTGAAAAACCTTAGCCTTATCAGCCAGGCGCGAGCCGGCGCGGCTGGAAGTAAAAAGAATCGAGCCGGTGGCTGCGGCAATTACCGCAAAAATAGCCACCACAGTTACGGCTTCAACCAGAGTGATGGAAGAGGTGCGTTTTTTCATAAAGGGAGTAGCCTACTTTGCTTTCGCT
>CAZNWL010000060.1:0-7169 GCA_964577045.1 uncultured Planctomycetia bacterium
ACCCATACGGTTTCCGTAATCCCTCACACCCTTCACTACCCCTTTGATTATCCTTTTGGGATGAAGCAAACCAGCAGGAATCTGTTTATGAGTCATGTCCCAAGGTGAGAAACAAAATATGTCCACCGAAGCAAACGGTTTAGCCGCACAACCGGTTCCTAAAATATCGCGGATGACTCCGCCGATGCCAGTGGAAGCTCCTCCATAAGGCTCTAAAGAAGAAGGGTGGTTATGGGTTTCTACTTTAAAACAGATATTATTTTTATCGGAGAACTTAACCACTCCGGAATTATCTTTAAATACCGACACACAGTCCGACGAAGCAATCTCTTTGGTAGCCTTCATCACCGTTGACTTAAGCAAACCTTTTATCGTCTCTTGTTTAATGATTCTGCCTTGTATATCTTTATGAGTATAGTCAATCAGGCCACGAAAAGTCTTATGCGCGCAATGTTCAGACCAAAGTGTAGCCACTGTTTCTAGCTCACAATCAGTAGGGTTGTGTTTGCGCTTTTTAAAATAGTCTTGAATTATTTTCATTTCCTCTAGGCTCAAAGAAAGGCAGCCTTTCTTTGAGATTTCCTTAAGCTTTTTATCATCAGCTGAAAGTAAATCTACATTTATCGGTTTAAAGCGGTAATCGCTTCCGGAAAATTCATCTAAGCTCTTTAAACTGGAAGCCATCTTATATTCCAATACATGTTCTATCAGAGGATTATAAAGTATTCTGGGAGCCAGATATTCAATATCTTTTCTGGATAAACCTTCGAATTCAAAAAAACTGGCGGTGCGCGCATTTTTTATCTCTAAAGATAATTCTTTAGCTATCCTTTCCAGAGACAACCCGACAGCATCGCAAACGCCGGGATTGTAAGTGACGAGTATCTGATTGCTTTTGGGCGGGGATGAAAAAATTCCCTGGACCAAAGAGTATTTTTCAGTAACCGGATCGATCAGCAGGCGAGACGCTATTTCTTTAACTTTAGCCAATCCAAGGCTAGTTTCAATCAAATAAACTTTTGCGGCTTTTATGCTTGTAGGTTTAGCGAGGCCTAAATCGCCTATTTGCGAGGCAAGTTTTAAACAAGAATGCTTCTCTTTCGAAAATACGTCTATTCTCCAAATCATCTATGGCTAGCAAGATATTCCCGCTCTTTTATAAATCTTATCCACATTAGAAAGATAAGCGTAAGGATTAAAAATTTCCTCAAGCTCGCTCTTGCTCAAAGCTTTTTTTATCTTGGCATTGCTAAAAGCCTCTTTTTTAAAAGAGGAATTTTTGTTGATTACCTTTAAGGCAATGCCCTGGACAATATCATAGGCGCGGATACGCGAAAAACCTTTGTCCATCAACTTAGTCAGCAATTTCTGGGAATAGATAATCCCGCGGTTAAGCTCGATATTTTTAAGCATATTTTCCGGATTAACTCTTAAATCCTTGATGACATCCTTAAATTTTTTGAGCATATAATCTAAAGCGATGGTCGAATCAGGGAGGATTATCCGCTCGACCGAGGAATGGGATATATCGCGTTCGTGCCAAAGGTTAATATCTTCGTAAGCAGCCAGCATATTAGCCCGTAAGACCCTGGCTAGACCGCAGATGCGCTCGCAAATAATCGGATTCTGCTTATGCGGCATAGCGCTTGAGCCTTTCTGGCCCTTATAAAACGGCTCTTTAGCCTCGTTAACTTCGCTGCGGTGCAAATGCCTGATTTCCGTGGCAAAACGTTCCAGGCTCGAGCCGATTAAAGAAATGAGCGATAAATAATAAGCCACCCTTTCCCGGGAAACTATCTGGGTAGAAACCAAAGCCGGACTAATACCGAGTTTTCGGCAAATATATTCTTCGACCTTGGGCTCAAAATAAGCAAAATTTCCCACAGCTCCGGAGATTTTTCCGCTGGCTACATAGGCTAGGCTTTCCGCCAAAAGCCTGCGCTCCTCTTTTAAGTCGCTGTAAAGATATAAAAATTTGAGGCCAAAGCTGTAAATTTCAGCGTGGACACCGTGAGTCCTGGCCATACAAAGCGTATCTCTGTATTTAACGGCTTTGTTTTTTACTGCTTCTAAAACCGCGTCTAAATCTTTGAGGATGATTCCCGTAGCATCTTTAATCTGCGTAGCTAAAGTTGTATCCAAAAGGTCTGACGAAGTGAGGCCCCGGTGCAGATACTGGGAGTTTTCGCCGATTTGTTTTGCGACGTGCTTTAGAAAAGCGATGACATCGTGGTGGGTCTTTTCTTCAATCCGTTTAATTGCAGCGTTTGAAATTTTTACTTTTGAAAAAGACTTGCTTACGCCTTTGGGGATTTTGCCCTGTTTCTCTAAAACTTCACAAAGCAAGGATTCAATCTTTAAGAAACGCTTAAATTTCTCCTCCTCGCTCCAGATTTTCGAGATTCCTTCAGGGCTATAACGTTCAATCATGGTTAAAACCTCGCTATCTACAAGGCTATTATCTTACCAAAGTATTACTCTGGAGTAAAGGACTTTTTTGTAGAAACTTTTAAAAACTCTCGAGTTTATTAGGGAATTTGCCCTTTTCGACGTCCCGGATAAAGCGGGAAACAGCGGTTTTTATTTGAAAAGAAAGGTTTAGATAGGCGCGGGTAAACTTAAGTTTTTTAGCCTGATAAAGGTTTAACAAATCATATAGAACTAAAACTTGGCCATCGCAATATTTTCCGGCTCCGATGCCGATAGTCGGCATTTTCAAAGCTTTGGTAAGCCGGCGAGAAAGAGTTAAGGGGATACATTCCAAAACTAAACTAAAAACTCCTAATCTCTCAAGCTGGTTAGCCTGTTTGAGTAAATTATCGGCTGAATGCTGGTCTCTGCCCTGGACTTTGTAACCGCCTAAAAGATGAGCGGTCTGCGGAGTAAGGCCGATATGGCCCATCACCGGTATTTTATGCTGGATAAGCTTTCTCACTACATAAGGGCATTTTTCAAACCACTCAATCTTAACTGCATCAGCTCCGGCAGAAATAAACTTTCGGGCATAGTAGAGAGATTTTTCTGGATTCTTTTGATAGCTGGTATAAGGCATATCCGCAACCACCAAAGAGCGTTTTACTGCTCTGGCTACGGCCCGGGTATGGTTAAGCATTTCGCTTATGCTTACTCTGCGGGTCTCCTCCATCCCTAAAACCACATTCGCCAAAGAATCCCCGACTAAAATAATATCTAAACCAGCTTCGTCTAAAATCTTAGCGAAAGAATAATCATAGGCAGTAAGCACGGTAATTTTTCTACGGCCTTTCTTTTTGACGATATCTTTTACACTTATCTTACTCATTACTATCCACCACGATTATTCTCGCTTCTTGCGGCATTTTGACAAGGATTTTATCGGCTTCGTCTTTTCCCAGAATAAAAAAAGCCGTAGCCAAACCATCAGCCAATGCTGTAGGGGCGAAAAATTTTTCGCCCCTGCCGATTACCACAGTAATGCTGTCTATACCTGCGCTAACCGGAAAACCCGTACGCGGATCGACCAGATGAGAATAACGCCTGCCTGCATAGTCAAAAAACTGCTCATAATTTCCCGAAGTGGCTATAGTCTGGTCAGTCAACTCTTCCATTTTAAGCGAAGTGCCGGCTTTTTCCGGATCCCTTATTCCTACTTTCCAGGGCTTATCCTGGTTTTTCCCCAAACAATAGATATGGCCGCCCAGATTAATCAGAGCGCTGTTTATGCCTTTTTCTTTCAGCTTAGCCACCGCCTTATCCACCATATAACCTTTAGCAATCGCTCCCAAATCAATGGCCAAACCTTTTTCTTTTATCATAACCGTCTTATTTTCCGAATTAATTTCGATGGCCTCCATCCCTTGTTTATTCCTAATCTGGGATATAAACTCTTCCGAAGGCAAAGCCTGTATTTTTTTCTTGGCAATTAAACCTTTCCAGAAATTATAAAGCACGCCCTGGCTGGCATCAAAAGCGCCGGAAGTTAAATCATAAATTTCTCTGGATAATTTTAAAACTGCGATTAAATCTTCCGAAGCCCTAAAGGGCACAAGATAGGTTTTATTCAAACGGGAGAGTTCGGAATCAGGATTATAGGCGTCAAAAATATTGCTTAAGCGCCTCATCTCTTCATAAACAACAGTTGCGGCCCGCGCATCCGGCGAAGTTACTTCTAAATAGGTGCTGGCAACAACGAAGGTATTTTTTTGCAGCGGCCGCGCGCAGGAAATAAAAAATAGGGATAGGACTATTATTTTTTTAACCATCTCAACAATTCGTTTAAACCCATACAGTTTATAAGGTCTTTCTTGGTCAGCCAGCCCCTGCGGGCAACGCTTATGCCCAGCTCGATTAATGCCAGCTGTTCAATTGAATGAGAATCGGTATTTAAAACCAATTTCACTCCCCGCTCTTTTGCCTTCATTGCGCTTATGTCGTTTAAATCATACCTTTCGGGATGGCAGTTAATCTCCAAAGCCACTCCATAATCCGAAGCTGCCTTCAAAACCTCTTCCAAATCGATTTCATACGGGTCTCTTACTCCCCAGAGGCCGCCAGTAGGGTGAGCGATGAAGTTGACGCATTTATTTTTACAGGCGCAAATTATGCGTTTGGTTTGTTCAACTTTGGGTTGTTTAAAGCCACTGTGAATTGCTGCAATGACAAAATCAAGTTCTTTTAAAATACTTTCGGGATAGTCAATTTCTCCTTTGACGGAAATGTCCACTTCTGTCCCACAGAATATTTTTATGCCTTTTACTTTCGTATTAAGTTTTTTTATTTCGGCAATGCTTCTGTGCAGCTCTTTTACAGATAAGCCACCAGCCACTTTCAAACTCTGCGAATGGTCGGAAATCCCTATGTATTTATAGCCGCGATTTTGGGCGGCTTGAGCTATTTCCGCAAAGCTATTTTTGCCATCGCTATATAAGCTGTGCACGTGGAAGTCGCCTTTAATATCTTTTAACTCTACTAACTGCGGCAAATCATTCTTCAAAGCAGCTTCGATTTCCCCGCGGTCTTCTCTTAACTCCGGAGGGATATAGCTCATCTTTAAAAAAGAAAAGATATTTTCTTCAGTTTCGCCGGCTAGGCGCCGGGCGGGGTTTTTAGCCGAAAAAATTCCGTATTCGTTGATTTTATAGCCCTTTTTCTGGGCTAACTTGCGCAAAGCCACGTTAAAACTTTTTGAACCGGTAAAATAAACCAGGCTTGCGCCAAAACTTTTTTTCTCCACCACCCTTAAATCAACCTGAATATGGTTCTGGGTAGAGATAACCGAAGCTTTGGTTTCGCCTTTAGCTAAAACCTCTCGAACTTGCGCTAATTTAGTGAATTTATCAATAACGAGCGTGGGTTTGGAAGAAATCACTAAAATGTCAATATCTCTTACGGTTTCTTTGCGCCTGCGCAAAGACCCCCCCACTTCTATCATTTCTACTTCTTTTAATTTTTTAAGCTCTTTTTTAAAACCTTCGGCGATTTCCCAAGCGTGGTAAAGAAGCGTGCGGAAACTTCCTTCTTTAAGCAGCTCAATGCCTCTTAAAATATTCTTCTGGGTTTTTTCTTTTATGCCTTCCAGTTTTCCTAATTTACCCAAACGGGCGTATTTTTCCAATTTTTCAATACTGTCGATTTTAAACTCCTGATAGAGCCGCTTTACGGTCTTAGGGCCTAAGCCCTGGATAGCCAGCATGTTAAGCAAGCCTTCGGGGATTTCTTTCTTTAACTGCCGGTGATATTTTAAGGAACCGCTGGAAAGTAATTCTTTTATCTTGGAAGCTAAATCGACTCCAATCCCCGATATTGCGGTAAGCTCATCTTTGGCGGCGTAAGCTTTTAACTCTTCTCCCAGCTCCTCTACTTTATCAGCGGCCCGTAGATACGCCCGGATGCGAAAAGGGTTATCGCCTTTTAATTCCAGCATCTGGGCAATTTCGCGGAAAATTTCGGCAATTTCTTGGCTGGTCATTTGCGCGCTTGGTAAACAGCGGTGACGGTATTTTTAATTCCGCCGCGGCTGGTAAATTCTCCAACCACAGTCATCTCATAAGGGTTTAAAACTTTAACTAAATCTTCCAAGATTTTATTCACTGCGTGTTCATTGTAAACTTTTACGTTGCGGAAAGCATAAAGATAATACTTTAACGATTTAAGCTCAATGAGTTTGCGTCGGGGAACATAACGGATGGTAAGACGGGCAAAATCCGGAAGGCCGGAATAGGGGCAAATACAGGTAAACTCATCAGTGCTAGATTCTACGTTAATTTTGCGCTGGGGGTATTCGTAAGCGATAGTCTCTAAGATAGTGGTATCTATCTGGCTAGGAAGATAAGATACTCCTGCAGTCTTTTTGGCCTTTTTTTCCGCAGGATCTTCGAATCTTTGCTCATAAATCATAGGCCATATTATACCAAAATTTTAAAATAGCTGTGGAATAAAAAGGAAGGTTAACTCTTAGTTAGTTCTAATACAAAAATCAGCGGTACTGAGCGGCCGAAGGCCGCGAATGTATCCGCTGGATTGGGTTGTTAGAAATTTTTTAATCCCAAAATAGAAAAATCTTATTTTCTTTTATTTCGCACAAAGGTTCTTTTTCGCAGATATCTATAATCGCTTTTCTTTTGTTTTCGTCTTCCGGTAGGGTAATGGTTATTCCACTCGCATATGACGGATCAAAGGTGCGGATAGCGGCTTTAGAAATTTCTATCGATTCTGCCCCTCGTTGATATATTTTTTCAATAAACGAAATTGCCTCTTCTTTAGATTTGAATCTATCTTGTCCTAAGGGATTTATTTTTTTATTATTTTTCAGCCATTGGAGAGCTTCTTCAACCCCTTCATACATTTCTTTGTTTACTCTCTTTTTCCAAATCCGAAAAAGCGCATATAAAAGTATAATGGTAACTACCCAAACCATAGACGGTAAATATGTTTTCATTTCATTTTTATTTCTAACACAAAAATCAGCGGTGGTGAGCAAGCGAGACGCGAAGCGCCGAGCGCGTCGAACCATCCGCTGGATTGAGATGTTGTATGGTTGTTTATTTTATCTAGTTATTTTTACCCGTGCCCAATTTGATTTCACCATTATTTGTTCCCCTGTAGGTTCAACCACAGAAAAGTTTAATCTTGGTTTTCCCTCGGGGTACAATTCATTGCTGACGGCACAAATAAAAATTTCAGTATAGTTA
>CAZNWL010000061.1:0-7039 GCA_964577045.1 uncultured Planctomycetia bacterium
CCCGCAACCAAAGGCATCAATGACAGCATTGTTCTTGTTGAGCGGGAAAGCTGTTCCCAATTATGAGCGAGTAATAAAATTATGCCTAAGCCTATTAATAAAGCGCCTATCGCTCCGCCGATAATCAACATAACCGCCATTTTGCTAACGCTCTTTATATCGCCGTAATATCGCTGTATCTTATCGGCAGACTCCTGGCTTAAAATACCTTTAGCCACCAAAGCCGGCAATTCCTGATAAAGCCACTTTATAGCCTTTTTACCCATAACTACCCTCCATAATTAATTCTACCTCTTTCGCCCAAGATGGGCAAAACGGTAATAAAACCAAATCCCCAATGGGACTAAAATTATAGAAATCAGCTGGGAAGTGGAAAGAAAACCTAATCCGCCGCGGGGGTCGCCGCGCAAGAATTCAATCAGAAAGCGAAAAGTTCCGTAGATAATGACGTAGGAAACAAAAATCTGGCCGGAAAACTTTTTGCTTTTTCTAAGGTATAAAAGTAGAAAGAACAACAAGAAGAGAAAGCCGGATTCGATCAACTGGGTGGGAATAACTTTTACGCCCCATAAGCCTGCCGGCGAGTCCGGAGGAAAAAGCATGCCCAGCCAACCCTCATAGGGGCGGCCAAAACAGCAGCCATAGGAAAAACAGCCGAGCCGGCCAAAGGCATGCCCCAAGGTAAGGCCGATAGCCAGGATATCGGCTAATTTTAGAAACTCTAATTTATATTTGCGGCTTAAGAAATAAATCGCGGCTAAACCAAAAATCAATCCTGCGTAAAAAACAAAACCGCTGCGCAAAGTGGTTAAAGGATTTTCTAAGAAATACCTCCAGTCTATTAAGATATAAAGCAGCTTTGCCCCCAGAAATCCCCAAACCAGCGCCCAAAATAAAATATTACCGAAAATATTTTTGTCTAAGCCGTCTTTTTTTGCCAGAAAACTGCTCAACAGATAACCGCAAATCACCCCCAGAAAAACAAAAAATCCATAAGTGTAAATCGTCAAAGACCCAATTTTAAATAGTATCGGATGCATAATTAATGATTACTCTCGATAATTATATTAACCGGCCCGTCAAAATCCAGCTGGATATCCATATGCGCCCCAAAAACTCCTTCTTCAACTGTCAGGCCATAGGCTTTTAGCGCCAAAACAAAAGCATCAAAAAGCTTTTCGGCTTCCGCATAGTCCAGGCAATCGTCAAAAGAAGGCCGGCGGCCGCGGTCAGTGATAGCGTTAAGGGTGAAATTGGGTATAGCTAAAATGGCATAGCCTTTATCCTTGGCTGAATGGGTTAATTTCCCGGCAGTATCTTCAAAGATGCGTAAATTAACTATTTTTTCGGCCATCGCCGAAAGAGCTGCTGCGTTATCGCCTTTTTTAAAACCCACAAAAACCGCAATGCCTTTGCCAACCGAACTAACTACTTCCTGGGCTACTTGCACTTCTCCTTTAATGATTCTGGAAACGACTACCTTCATAATAACACCCCTGAAAGCTTTTACGCCGGGCGAGTTCCTGGCGTATGGCTTCAATTACTGCCGCTTTATTATTAATCCACTCCGGAGCAATTAAATAATCATGCGCCGCATCCGAAACCAGCCGCAGAATCACCCACTGCGGCGGGATCCTCTCCAGGAAGTCACAAGCAATTTTAACATAATCGGCCTGGCTGAACAGTTTTAAATTTCCTTTCTGGTATTCGCTTTCTAGAGTTGTTCCGCGCAAAACATGCAAAACATGCATTTTCACGCCCTGAATATCCAGTTTAGTCAGCCGTTTGATATCTTCGGCAAATTGCCGGCTAGACCAGCCGGGCAGGCCGAAAATCAAATGCGCGCCCACGTTGAGATTGTATTTTCTGGTTAAAGCAAGAGCTTTTAAAAAATCCTCGTAGGTGTGGTTACGGTTAATGGCATTGAGAATATCGTTTTGCGTAGTCTGCAAACCGTATTCCATCCAGACTAAATAATTTTCAGCATAAGCAGCAATAAGTTTTATTTTTTCTTCATCCACACAATCCGGGCGGGTAGAAATAAATAAACCCACAATTTGAGGAAATCTCTTGATTACTTCATAACGTTCTTTTAAAGTTTTCAGGCCAGCATAAGTATTGCTGAAAGCCTGAAAATAAGCGATAAATTTTTCTACTCCCAAACGTTTTTGATAAAAAGCCATGGAATCGGTTATCTGCTTTTTCAAATCTACTTTTTGGCGGCTGAATTTGGAAAAACCTTTGTTGTTGCAGTAAATACAGCCTTCGCTGCTTTTAGTCCCGTCAAGGTTAGGGCAGTCAAATCCGGCATCCAGGCTAATCCGTTGCACCCTCTGGCCAAACTTTTCTTGTAAATAACGGTTAAAGGAATAATAACTCTCTTGCATGATAATTTTTATAGTTTGAGCTACCGAAGGCGGCAGAAAAGACCACTGGATTTGTTAGAAATTGAGCTTTATTGATTCGGGTATTTTCTTTTTCAGTTGAGGATAGGTTTCAACTAAACGGTAAATATCCGCCAAATCTTTCTGGCGTTTACTTTTACGTCTTTGTTCGTCAGAATATGCCCAGATTTTTCCCTGTAAAACGTCTTCCAGAGACGCAACGCTCATTTCGTAGCCCATAACTTCCTTTATCGCAGCCCGCTCGATAAAGGCTTGATAGCGTGAATCGGTTTGTATCTGGATACGTAAGTCGGATTTTTTACTGCTTAAATTGTAACTATGAGGAAATTTCTCAACTTTAAATATTTTTTTTGCCGCTGCAATTAAACCCTCTATCGCTTCGGCAACAACGACTATATCCAAATCAAGGCTTACCACCGGCTCCGTATAGGCATTAACTGCTAAACCACCAATTAAGCAATACTTTACCTTTTCTGTTTTAAGCAAATTGAGTATCTGCTGAAGTATGTCTTCTTTACCATTACTAATTGACTTTAAAAATTCTTTTTTGGTCACTTTCGTTCTCCTTTAATTATTTTTAAACTAGCGCCAAAGATTATAAATATTATACCATACCTTTGCTATATACACAGCCGCAATAGTCCTGGCGGTAAAGGTTTAATTCTTTGGCTGCGGCCATACTTTTTTTAAAGCCGTCGTTTTTCTTAAAATCCAGTGCTAAAAACCTATCTCCCCCGATTTCTCTGCCGATTTCAAAGATAACCGCGCTTTTTTTATGCGGGCTGACCGTCAAAGTAGTAGTGAAATAATCGTAACCTTTCTCCTCGGCTGTTAACTTTGTTTGTTGCAGGCGCATGCGGTAGCAGGAAGCACACCGCGCGCCGCCTTCTTTTTCGCCGGAAAAGCTTTCGTGGTTTTTCAGCCAGTCAAAAATCGGATAGCTGGTTTCTTCCAAAATAACCCCCTTCTCTTCAGCTACTTTCTCCGCTGCTTGCTTACGTTTCAGGTATTCAGGGTAAGGATGGATATTGGGGTTAAAAAACAACCCTCCTACGGCGTAGCCATCCTCGCGCAGCTTTTCTATGCAGTAAGCCGCGCAAACGCCGCAGCAAATATGCAATAAAACTTTTTGCATAATTAAAGCGAGAAATATTCTTTCAGGGTAATGAAGTTTATTTTTTGCTTTAACCAGGGGATTTTTTTCTTAAGGGCTTTCAGCGTATTCGAACGGGGATGAGCGATAATGATTATTTTGCCTTTGGCTTTAGCTTCCCGGGCTAACTGATCGATCTGTTTTTCGATATGCCCCAGCTCGTCAATGCCGTCCAGAAAGCCTTCGCTAAAGCCGCAGATTAAGCCGTTCTGCTGGCAAACTTGGTAAGCCACCGAATCCAGAGAGGTGCGGCTGTCTACAAAAGCCAAACCCCTCTTTTTTATCATTTTCATCAAAAAACCCATAAATTGCCCGTCCTCGGTGGCTTTGGAACCCATGTGGTTATTGACGCCGATGGCAATCCTTAGGGAGTTAAGATAATCGCGCAGCAAAGCTTCGTTCTCCCTGCGGCTTAAACCCGGGCTTAAAAAATGAAAACGCGGAGACTGATAAATTTCCTCCTGTTTCGGCTCTAAAGGCAGATGAATAAAGACCGAAAAGCCGCAGCGCGAAGCGATATGCGCGATATTTTTTGAGAACTTAAGGTTAGGAATAATCGAAACGGTAAGCGGGATATCCAGAGAATAAAGCTCGCGTAAATCGGAAAGGCTGTCTCCTAAATCGTCAAAAAGCAAAGCTATCGCAGGCTTAAACTGTGCTGGCCGGCTGTTGTTTAAAATTGGTATTGCCTTATACCGTTTTTTATCTTTATTTAAGGCGCTGTAAAAAACTATCGGTATGGCAATCAGGGCAAGAAAAATGAGGCCGCGCAAAATCCTAACCATTAGCTATATTAACTAACTCCTGATAGGAAGCTTTCGGGTCAGGGCTGTTTAAGATGGCGCTTCCCACGCAGATATAGTCAACCCCGCTCGACATTACTGCCCGAATATTCGAAAGCTTGATACCGCCGTCAATCCCGGTCAAGCAATGCGGGTATTTGGTTTTAAACTTTTTTATCTTTTCCAACACTTTGGGAATAAAAGCTGCTCCATAGAAGCCAGGATTAACCGACATAAAAAGAACCGAATCGACCTTTTCCAAAAGATACTCAAAATCGCCAATTGCCGTATCGGGGTTAACGGCAATCCCGGCACGAAAGCCGTTTCTTTTAATCTCCGAAATCAAAGCAGAATGGTCTTTTTTAATCTCAAAGTGATAGATAATCTTCTCGGCCCCCATAGATTTAAAAACTTCCAACCAATCCAAAGGTTCTACAACCATAAGATGCGCTTCGGCGCTTACGGGGCATTTAACGCCTTTTAATTCTTTTAGAGCGAGGCTGGATGAAGGAACGAAAATACCGTCCATGATATCGATCTGGACAAAATCGCAAAATCCCGAACAAACCTCAAGCATTTCAATAAGTTTGTTTCTTTTATCTGTAAGCAGCGCCGGGACTATTTTTTTATTTTCCATGGCATCTTTAAATATTGTTTATAAGCGCAAGCTTGGTCATTTTTCCAGTAAGTATTAAGTATCTCTTTAACCAAAACGCAGTCAAACTCCTCGCCGCTTACAGTTTTCCTCGGGCCAAAACGCCGGGAATAAATTTCACAGCAGAAACCATTAGCCTGATCCCCTTTCAAGTGGATACAAGGGTCGTCATAAGCCCCGCAGCATCCGCCACATCTATGGCAAAGAGCTTCCCACTGCTTTTCCTGAAGCAATAAAGCTTCTTGATAATCTATATAGATTTTATCCATCAATGTTTTTCTAAAATCGCTTCTCTCTTTTCGCCGACTGAAACAAAAGTTATCTTGGTGCCAAGAAAATCCTCGATGAAGTTTATGTAATTTTTAGCCGGTTGGGGAAGGTTTCGGAAACTGCGGATATTGTAAGTGGAAAAAGTCCAGCCATTAAACTCCTTATACACCGGTTTTACCTTTGAGAGGTCACAGGGAAAACCTTTAATGGCCGTATCAGACGAACGGTATTTTACGCAAACTTTTATTTTCTCAAGCTGGTCCAGAATATCAAGCTTAGTCAGGATTATTTCGCTGACATTATTAAGCCTCACTGCCTGCTGTAATAAAATTAAATCCAACCATCCGCAGCGCCGCGGCCTGCCAGTAGTAGCGCCGAATTCGCAACCCGTGGTCCGAAAATAGTTTAAATATGCGCCATCAAGCTCCGTAGGAAAAGGCCCTTCGCCGACTCTAGTGGTATAAGCTTTGGCTACGCCGATAATCTTATTCAGTTTAAGAAAACCGAAGCCCGATCCTAAAAACGCATTAGGCGCAATTACCGATGAAGAAGTCACAAAAGGATAAGTTCCGAAATCGATATCCAGAAATGTCCCTTGAGCGCCTTCGAATAAAAAGCTTTTATTTTTAAGCCGGTAAAAATAATCGGTTAAATTGCAAACATAAGGTTTCAAAATTTTAGCGAGCCGGGAATATTCTTTATAGATTTCCGAAACTGAAAAACCTTTGACTCCATAAACTTTTTTAAAAATCGCGTTTTTCTCAACCAGATTATCCTTCAGCTTACGAAAGAAAATCTTTTGCTCAATAAAATCCATCATCCGAATCCCGCAGCGGGTAATTTTATCGGCATAACAGGGCCCGATGCCTCTTTTCGTCGTGCCGATTTTTTGAAACTTTATTTGCTCCCTTAATGCATCCATCAGGCGGTGGTAAGGCATAATCATGTGGCAAAACGGGGATATCTTCAAGTTGCGGTTAGATATCTTCACCCCGGATTTTTTCAAAGCGGTGATTTCTTCGATTAAAACCTTCGGGTCAACCACTACTCCGTTTCCGATGACGCAAATTTTTCCTTTGCGCAGGATGCCTGAAGGGATAAGGTGAAAAACGAACTTCTTGTCATTGATAACCACAGTGTGCCCGGCATTGTTGCCGCCCTGAAAACGCACGATTATGTCGCTTGAGCGGCAAAGATAGTCGATTATCTTGCCTTTCCCTTCATCGCCCCATTGCAGCCCTACTAAGGCTATATTCATAACTATTTCTTTTTGCCGGTTTTTGCCGGGACTATTACTTCGTCAACAATGCCATATTTCCTAGCTTCCTCGGCGCTCATAAAATAATCCCGGTCAGTATCCTGCTGGATTTGCCCAATAGACTTTCCGGTATGCGACGACAGAATTTCGTTAACTTTTTCCCTTAACCTTAAGATTTCTTTAGTCTGGCGGGAAATATCTTCGGCTGTCCCCTGAATTCCCCCCCAAGGCTGATGAATCATAATCCGGGAATTAGGCAAAGCATAACGTTTATTCTTTGCCCCGGCGCAAAGCAGCATCGCCCCCATAGAAGAAGCCTGGCCCACGCAATAGGTGGCTACATCGCATTTGACAAACTGCATCGTATCATAAATAGCCAAACCGGCAGTAATAACGCCTCCCGGGGTATTGATATAGACTCCAATATCTTTGCTCACGTCTTCCATCTGCAAAAAAAGCATCTGGGCAATCACTACGTTGGCTATACTATCGTCTATGGGCGTGCCGATAAAAATT
>CAZNWL010000062.1:0-6984 GCA_964577045.1 uncultured Planctomycetia bacterium
TATCTGATGCTAACCTACCCCGAGGTTCACATTTGATTATGACGGTAAAACACATGCAGTTGATTGTCTTTAGAGTGCGGGAGTAGTTTTTATTTTTACTATAGACTATAAAGAGGAGGTGGAAGAATGAGAAAAGTATTGATACTTAGCCTGCTTGGTTTGTTTATCCTGCCCCTAGCCGGTTTTACTCAAACTACTGGCCAGGATGTCGAAGTCTCTCCTATGGTTATTTCTCAAGGAGGTGCCGGTGCGGTCTACTTTTTTGAGACGCGTTGGCCGGATTTCTATGAGTTTATTCCTCATGGCGGCTGTCCGACTCTCAATAGATACAGCACCAAACGCAAAGTTAAGAGTATGCCTGCAGCAAAAACGGATCCTATTACTCACCCTCTTTATCCGGATGCTGATCCCCATGATAACCATTATGATTATTTTGTAGATCCTGCAGGAGGGTTTGAACCTAGCGCCAGTCAATATACTGTTATTCCCGGTTTGGCTAAAACCATCGATTTTAGAAACTTAGGCTTAGCTGATTATCGCGGCACTGCGAAAATGGTGGTTACATGGACAGTCAGGCTGGAAGGCTATCATAAAGCTGTTCAGCCCAGCAAAACCCATGGGAGGCCTCTTCCTAATTTTGGCCAATATTGTAATGGACTAAGCCGCCAATCTTTTCCTAAAGGTAAGGCTTATACCCGGTTGTTTGTCAACGACGAACCCATGGGCGAACCGGCAATTATGACCATACCCTATGGCGGCACAGGCTATGCTCCTCCGGTAGCTGACCCGACACATACTGGCGAAGTAATATTGACTCCGGCTATGTTCGGCGGGCAATTCCCTAACCAATTAAAACTTAAGGTCAAGCTTTATAACGATACAGCTAGTTATCTCAAATGCCCGGTTGATGCAGACGGTAAGGGTATGAGAAATTTGATCATTACGATTACGCCGATTAACTAAAAAATTATTCAACTGTGAACCGAAGGCACAGAAGGCTGATCAGCCCTCTGTGCTATTAGTTTTTTAGATATGCATAAAAAAGGTTTGACCCTGCTGGAAATTTTGGTTACGGTAGTTTTAATCGGCATAAGCCTGTTAGCTTTAGCCTCTTTAGTTACTTCTGGCAAGCATCTTTTAAAGTTCACCGAAAATGATGCACAGGCTTTAAGCTTGGCCTTAGCTAAAAAGGAAGAGCTGCTTAGCCGTTCCTTTACTCATCCGGATTTATGCTCTGGCTGCCATCAACAAGGCACTGAAGACACAATCTTCGACTGGAATACCACCGTGACTGAAAATTCTCTCTGTAACGCTACTACTGGCCGCTGCGTTCCCTATAAAGAAATTAACGTAAGTGTGGAATATCCCGAAGAAACTATCTCTGGAAGAAATGCGGATAAACGCAGGCAGGTAACAGTAAGAGATATAGTGCCATATCCTTTCGTGCACATAGCAAACGCTAATAGCGGCGTTACTCCTTGCGACACCGCTTTTAATAATAACTGCCAAGTTTTTTTTGAGAATGCTCATGGTAACCCTTTGTGGACAGTTGTTGCCGGCCCGTTTGGCCCGGATAATGATTTAAAGATTGAGTTACCGGCTTATTCGGTACGTAAGGACTTTTTGGTAATGTATGATATTGCTATTAAAATAGAAAATCCGACTGGTCTTCGTCCGACTCATAGTATATTAACCAGAGCTAGACGTTATCGCACTAATAATCCGGCTATTGAAGCGTTTGGTGTTCCTACTACCCAGACGCCAATTCTTAGCCAGGGTTCCATCAGTAATATTATAAAGTTTGACAATGTCCCGGCTAATATCCCGCATACGGTTGAAATTCAATGGCGTAAGAATACTTCCCAAGGGATAATCTCTGTGGAGAGGTCGAGTTTAGTAGTGATTGCGGTAGAGGATTGATAAAAGCTTATGCCTAAGAGAGGATTTACTTTAATCGAGATGATGGTAGTAGCTGCTATCGTCGGTTTTGTAGTCCTTTCTTTTGCTGCGATGTCGCTTTTTTTTATCCGTCAGGTTAATACCGGCCGCGAACGCACTAATATGTATAGCCAATTAGATTACACCTTAAGCGATATGCGTTTGCGCTGTATCAGCGCAGTTACTAATAATAGTAGTAATACTTTTTTTCAACCGGGAGGAAGCATAACTGTTGATATAAACGGCAATAATTTTACTTTTGAGGGAGAAGCTGATATTTATAATATAACTCCTGATGATAGTGGGGATAACGCAATATATACTTACAATGTTCTTCCTCTCATTGATCCGAATAACCCAGGTAGTCTAGTTTTAGATAGTGTTAATTTATCTTCAGGCGTTAGCTCCAGCGAAGTTTTGATCGACGGAAAGTACCAACCTCGCCTGGTGTTTGCACACCATTGCCCTGCAGGAGGAGGTGCCTGCGATGAGCCTAATTTTATTACGGTTACGCTTTCCTTACATGAGCCGATAGAGAATATAGATGTCAGCCGTACTGAAGGAATTCGTTTCTGGTTTTTAGATGTAGTCAGATGATAGCTATAATTGTTTCGATTATAATTTCTCTTTCCATTCTTTTGAGCGCTTTTGTCTCTTTCAGCCCTAACTTTAAATCTTTGGTTGAAGAAGACCTAAAACGTAAAGCCGAGGAAAGCGCCTGGAGTTATGCCGCAAAAAGCGGCCAGTTCATAGTTCGGGCAAATCCGAGTAACTTAACCGATCCAGCTATGCCTGGTAATTTAACCTGCAGCAGTGACGCTGGCGGCAACTTAACTTGTAAGGAAATTTTAACTTTCAGGGAAGACGCCGCTAACACCACCGCAGGCTTTGTTTGGAATGACACTGAACACATCTGCGTACAAGTACGCTATGATGCTGCTACTGACCAGATTGTAGTCGATAACGTTACCCCCAGCCGGGATGCTTGCCCTTAAAAATGGCTCATTCGCCAGCTTTAACTTCTTCTCTTAAGCTTAAGCCCTTTTGGCTTAAAAAGAAAATTAATCCGCTTTCTAACCGGAAATTAAAAACTATTCTCCGCCGAAGCGGCTTGCATACGGTTTGTGAAGAGTCAGGTTGTCCGAATATTTCCGAGTGTTTCCTCCAAGGCGTGGCTACTTTCCTAATTTTAGGTCCTACCTGTACCCGTAACTGTTCTTTTTGTGGATTAAGTAAAGCTAAACCTAAAGACCCTGACCCGGATGAGCCGCGTCGCATCGCCGAGGCAGTAAGTTTTTTAGGGTTAGATTATGTGGTGATTACTTCGCCTACCCGTGATGATTTAGCTGATGGAGGAGCCGGCTTTTTTAGTAAAACCGTCAAAGAAATTTTAAATTTAAACCCTAAAAAAAGAGTAGAAATTTTAATACCCGATTTTTTGGGCCAGGAAACTTCTCTTCGGGAGGTGGGTTTTTGCGGAGCCAGAACCATCGCCCATAATCTGGAAACAGTTCCTTTACTATATCGCCAGATAAGGCCAGGAGCAGATTATCAGCGTTCTCTGGGGGTTTTAGCAAAACTTAAAGCCATAAACCCTAAAATTCATACTAAATCCGGCCTAATGCTCGGTTTCGGCGAAAAAATCGAAGAAATCAAAGGGGTTTTGGAAGATTTACGGGCAGTAAATTGCGACATTCTTACTTTAGGCCAGTATTTACCGCCCTCCTTAAATCATTTCCCTTTAAAGGTTTATATTCATCCCGATGTTTTTTCGGATTTAGCGGCCTATGCTTTTAGCTTAGGTTTTAAAGGGGTTTCCAGCGGCCCCTATGTCCGTTCTTCTTATCTCGCCCACCAGCACAATATCTAGTGGTATCGTTAAATTAATACAATATATGGGAAACAGTGCCAAATTGTAGGAAATTATTCTTGACACAGCCAAACAAACATAATTTAATAGAAATGTAACCATTTTATAACAAATGATAACAAAGAAGAGAGCCCCTCGTTTAATGAGCGTGGATGAATTAGCCGATTATTTAGGTTTGCAAAAGCAAACCATTTATAATTGGCTGCATTCCAAAAAGATTACCGGAATAAAAATCGGTAAAGTCTGGCGTTTTGACCGCAGTTATATTGACGAGTGGATTAAAGAATGCAGCCGGAGTTAAAAAATGGCTAAAACTGTCGGATTATATTTAGGGGTAAGTTCGTTAGGCGTGGCTGTAGTTTCTGGCCGGGAGGCGATGGCTTTAAACAATTTCAGCGCTAAAGAAGTGGAAGAATCAAAGGCCGGAATTGCTAATAAGGATGTCCGCCTCGAGGCTTTAATCAATAAAGCTTTACGAGATGTCAATGCTGAAGGAGAAAATATCTGCCTGTCTTTAGCTGACCGAGATTTTATTTTCCGTTCCTTAGAGATGCCATTGATGCGTAAACAAGAAATTGAATCTTCTTTAGTCTATGAAGTAGAAAAATATATACCTTTTAAGATAGGTGAACTGGAATGGGCATACCAGCCTACGCGTTTTCCTAGAGATAAGAAGATGAACATAACTTTTATCGGTATACGCCAGACTAACCTTCAGCCAATCCGGGAAATCTTAGACCGTTTGGGGGTGAGAGTCGTTTCTATAGAACCGTCTTCCTTATCATTGGCTCGGGCCATGAAAGCCGAAAGAAAGTTTTCCAAATTGGAGGATTTTGCCCTGCTAGACCTTACCGGAGCAGAGTCTCACCTTACTTTTTTCCAAAACGGCCTGCCGGTATTTAACCGTTATTTAACTATTCCCGAAAAAGAAGGCACTTTTGATACTGCTAAATTTTCCGAATCCGTGGATTTTTCCTTCCAATATTTTAAGCGGGAATTTCGTTCTTATAAAATCGATAAGTTTATACTGGTAAGCGATATAGAAAGTAAAGAGCTGGTTAAGAATCTCGGAGAGGGTTTGCAGATTGGCATCGAAAGCGTTTCTCCTTCCGATTTAACCCGCCGCAATAATGCCAGCGTAGAAAGCGTCAAGGCTTTTGGGGCGGCGATAAGCGATTCGTACCCCGCAGTTTTTAAGCCCAGTTTTCAGAAAGCTAAAGAAGTTCGAGAAGCCGAAGTAGTCGAAACAGTTACTGAAGCCTCTCCCTTGAGGCTTGGAGTTATGGCGATTATTGTGGGCATAGGTTTAACTGCAGCGCTTTTTGTTTCGGTATTCATGGGTAATGAGATTTCCTTAAAAGAAGTTGCCCTAAAAAAGAAAAAAGATGCTGTTATCGTTCCTGCTGGCCTTAAGGATTTACCTTGGAGCCAACACAAAAAAGCCGTTGAAGATTTAAAATCAGAGTTGGAAAAGCTAAAAGGTGCTTTAAACTCCTTTACTAATCTTTCTAAGGTTATTGAAGCTTTTTCCAACCGTAATGTTCTTCCGGATGTCCTCTGGCTGGAGAGCCTTCAAATCAGCCGTCAGGATAAAGGTTATTCTGCTAAGGTGAACGGTTATATCTTCCGGGACGATGATTATAAGGAGCGTTTGACTTTAGATGATTTTGTGACTAGGCTTAAAAATGAAAGTTCTCTACAAGCTCTTTTTTCTACCGTCGAGATCGAATTTTCCCGGCGTCAGCAGCAAAGAGAGTTTATGGTTACTTATTTTTCGATAAACTTAAAGTAAATGAAAGAGTTAGCCCGTTATAAAAATATTATTCTCGCAACAGCGATTATCGTGGTAAGCCTGTTTTTTTTACGTAATTTTTATTTTCATTATGCTGCTAAACTTGCTCAACTGGACAAAGAGGGAAAAGATATCGGAGCAGCGCAAGCGGTCATGCAAGAATGGGAAGTTTATAACAGCCAGCTTAATAAGTTAAAAAGCAATTTATTCAAGGAAGATACTTTAGCAGTTAAGAAATTTATTGAAGAAAAAGCTAAGGCTTCCAATATAGAGTTAGCTTCCTTAAAGCTTTCCCGTTTTGATAAGGGGGTATATTGGGAAGTTAGGGCGCAACTCCAGGTAACTTGTAATTATCAAGATTTCGTAAAATTCGTAGATTTGTTAGCTGAAAAGAGCATCGAAATAACTAATGCCAGCTTAAACAGCAGCCAATATCGCATATCGGTTTCTGCTGACTTGAAGGGGGTTATCGTCAAATGAAGGTAATAAAAATAGTTTTTATTTTATTCTTTTCGCTTTTACCGATACTGCTTTATCCGGCTGAAAGCTATCGTAATCCTTTCGAATCCTTACTGCCTAAAGAAGAGAAAGCAACCGGTGTTACTACCGAGGAAATGGTTAAGCCTCTGGAGGTTGTTGTCCAGGGTGTGCTTTGGGGCAGTTCCCTGCCACAGGCGATTATTGATAACGAGGTATATAAAGTAGGCGATAAAATTAAGAATCTGGAAGATACTTTTCTTTTAAGGATTAATAAAAATACAGTTTTTATAGTTCAGGGCGATAAAGTCCATAAGATGGTCGTGGGAAAAAAATAGAGGGAGGAAATTATGAAGAAACTTTTTGTTTTAATTTTGGCCAGTTCGTTTATGCTTTATGGTATAAGCTTCTCCCAGGATGATAACTATGGGGATTATCTGCTAAGCACTGCCGACAAGCGCGTGTCGCTTGACCTCGAAGGGGCACAGTTGGTGGACGTTTTAAAGATGCTTTCCCAACAGACTGGCTTGAATTTTGTCTCTACCGAAGCTGTCCGCGAGAGGAAACTTACCCTTTATATGGATGAGGTTCCTTTAAAGGAAGCTATGGATGTAATATTCAAGGCTAACAACTTGGCCTATAACTATTATCCCGATTCCAATATTTTTGTAGTTAAAGAAATGGGTAAGCCCACCGTAGAACTGGTGAGCAAAGTCTATGCCTTGAAATATGTCCGGGTGCAAAATAGCCGGATGCAACAAGAGATTGATAATATTCTTCAAGCTGGGGATCAACAAACCAGCCAGACTAATACTACTACAAAAGAAGGCGGCATTGCCCAGGCTGTGAAAGGGGTTTTAAGCAGCGTCGGTAAGGTAAGCGAAGATCCTTTGACCAACTCTTTAAT
>CAZNWL010000063.1:0-6965 GCA_964577045.1 uncultured Planctomycetia bacterium
TAACCTTTACTCCGCCTTCGCTGATATCTTCGGTGTAAGTAGAAATCGCGGGCTTTCCCGGCAGATAAATATGAATGGTAAAAGGGTAATTCAGCCTGATAAAACGCCTGCGGTTAATTCCATCCCATTGCATAGGTTTATTTTTTTAGCCCTTTGAATATGTATTCGGCCACAAACTGGGAAAGGTGGTGATTGAGCGAAGAAATCTCTATCTTAGTTTTTTGCGGCTCGATTTCGCTAAAGAACACCGCGACTTCAGTGGATTCGTTGCACTGGGGAAAGCTCGTATTCAAATTGGTGAATACGGCAAAACCTTTTTGCCGGCTGCCCCGGTAAAAATTAGCCCTTAAACTGCCGAAGAGTTTGAAAACTTCGTCATAAGCCGAGAAATAATCCCTATCAACGACTTCAGTGTAAACTTTTCCCGCAGTTTTAAAAGGCTTTGTGCCTATGCCAAAAAGCCTGGCTACTTCCAGCGGCGAACAAGCCAGAAGAAAAAAGGAAAAGACAAGTATTAAAGTTAAAGCCCTCGGTTTCATCCGCGTTTTTCGATCGGCAGGTATTCTTTATTGAAAGGCCCGGAATACATGGCTCTCGGCCGGAAAATCCGGTTATGTTCAAGGTATTCCATCACCCGGGAAACCCATCCAGAAACCCGGCTTACGGCAAATATCGGGGTAAAAAGCTCAACCGGAATGCCCAAAGAAGAATAAACAATCCCTGAATAAAAATCAACGTTAGGAAATATTTTTTTCTCAACGCCTAAAGTGGCTATCACTTTCTTTTCTAAACTTTGAGCGGTATCAAAAAGCTCTTTGGCCTTAGAGTCATTTTTTTGCCTGACTAAATATTCGGCTAAAGGCCCCAGAATCCTCGCCCGAGGGTCGTAAGCCTTATAAACCCTGTGGCCAAAGCCCATGATTCTTTCTTTTTTTGCCCGGGCATTTTCAAACCAGGAGTCGATGTTTCCCGGCCCGCCGATTTTTTTAAGCATATGCAAAACCTGCTCATTGGCGCCTCCGTGCAGAGGGCCGTTTAAAGCGGCAATGCCCGAACCTACGGCAAAATATATATCGGAAAGTGTGGAAGCAACCACCAAAGTAGCAAAGGTGCTGGCGTTAATGCCATGGTCGGCGTGCAAGATTAAAGCGACATCCATAATCCGCTCTTCAACCGGCGTGGGGCGCTTACCGGTAATCATATAAATTAAGTTAGCGGCATGGCTTAAATTAGGGTCGGGGTCAATAGGGAGCTTCCCTTGTTTTAAACGGCTGACTGCTCCGGTAATAGAACAAACGCCGGCAATCAGGCGTAAACTTGACTCATAATCGGCTGCCGGATATAAACTTTCCGCAGCTTCTTTGCTTTTCTCTACCCGGTTAAATTCATAGATAGCGTGCTCCTCTCCCTTGGGGCGGGTTTCCATCGGGATAGAGTCTTCATCGGAGCTGATGGTTTTTCCGTCCAAAGGCTTAAACTCGCCCTTTGAAACCAGCTCCTGGCGCATTAAGCTTGTGCCGAAGCTTAAGGCTGACATAGCATTCATCGTTTCTACCGGAAAATTATCAAAAAGGCGTATGGTCGAAGGGATGTTGCGGTACTTAACCAGTTTTTCTTTAAAGCTGTTAAGCTGCGAAGTTTGTGGGAGCTGGCCGCAAAGCAGAAGGTAAGAAACTTCCTCGAAGCTGGAATGGGCGCAAAGGTCAAAAACATCATAACCCCGGTAGACCAGCCAGCCTTTTGCCCCGTTGACATAGCCAATTTTACTCTCACAGGCAATAGCGCCTTCCAAGCCCGGCCCGACTAAACATTGAATCGGCCATTGCAGAGACTTAGCCATTTCAGGCTCCCCTTCGCTGCCAACTTCCTGGCGGGCTTTTTCCCTGGCCTTAAGAATTAAATCGGTAATCTCTTTGGTATTTTCATGCATAACTGCCATCCTACTGACTTTTAATTATACCAGAAACTTTTATTTTCTAAAGCCTAATTTCACTCTTCCGACTGACGTCGTCATCGTGGAATCGCTTAAAGGAAATGGCCTATATTCTAGCGATTTCTTGCCAAAATTCTTTAAGAAAATTTTGCCGCATTAGCTGCTGGCGGGAAATCAAAGGCAATTTTATTAATTTAGCCGAGCGAGGCATATCTTTTTGGCTGTAACTACGATATCTGGAAAGACTAACGCTCTGGATAAGCGCCTGATTATTTTCCCCCTTCAAAATCATTCCTTCAGGGCCCAAGCTCAACGCATAGCCTTTGACTTGTAAAAAAAAGGCTAAGCTGTAAGCGTTAATGGCAAGCAGATAGTTTTCGGGAATCTCCTCTTTTGCGCCGACGATTACGAAATCTTTTTCTGATGCGGAAACTAAATCAGCTAAGCCATGGGATAAAGCCAAGGCATCCCGCCAATAAGGCGCTTGATGGGAAGCTTTCACCTTTTGATAACCTTTTAAATAAGCGCCGAAAAATCTTGGGCCGTCATGAGTAAGTGCATAAGAATGATAGGGGTTAATAAACTGAACTACGATGCCAAAAATAACTAATATATAAATCCATCGTTTAGAATTAGCCGCTGCGATAGCTAGAATAATCGGGCCAAAACAAATAGCCGCCATTAAATAGTGCCCGGCTACCAGTTTGCCGAAAACCGGAGAAAACAATACAGCAACAGGAATAACAATCCATAGGCGACGGAAATCTTTTTTAACTAAAATATTTTTGCAATAAATACAGGCGGCGGCTCCTAAAAAAATCCAAACTATAATATTGGTAATGCTGAATAAAATAGCCAAAGGATTGATCTGGCTTTCGGCTAAAGAATCAATTAATGCCAGGTGAAATTTATAATATTCTAGAATCGCAAGCGGTTTAAAAATGCCAAAAAGAAATGCCGTAATAAAAACTAAGAAAAATCCAAATAAAAAATATGCAAGAATTCGTTTTTGCTTACTTATAATAAAAAGTATTGCGGGAATACCCAGCAAAAAATCAAGCCTAAATAGACAGGTTAAAGCCGCCAAAATTCCGCAAAGGGCGTATCTTACAGCCTGGTTTAAAGATAAGTTTTCCCAGAACAAAAGTAAAAGGGCTGAAGCAAAAAAAGCCATGCCAAATACGCTGGAATTGGGATAAAGCAGCCTGTAGAAAATTTCTGGAAAAAATAAGAGCAGGCAAAAACTAAAAAATAAATTTATCCGCTTGCCCGAGGCTTGATAAACTGCAAAAGCCATTAAGCAGACGGCTAATGAGCCGCATAAGGCCGGCAAAAGATAAAGCAGATAAGGCTGATGAAATAACCGGTAAATTAGATGATTTAATTCGTAGGTCAACGGCTGGTAATAGTAATTATAGAGGAAAAAATTTCCTGACTTAGCCTCGGGGAGATTGATTGAGCCGGCCAAGATAGCTATTCCGTCGGGCTCATACCAACCCCAGTCACTAAAGGAAACTGCTAAAACCACCAGGGCGCTGTAAAGAAGAATAAGCCCCAGCCAAGGATTTTTGAAAATTCTCAATATGGGAAAAAAAGGATTACTTATGCCTATTGCTTATATACCTTATCGTTCTCATGCACCGGCCTGATTACCTTGACGCCTACCTCTAAACCCTTCTTCGCTGTAGGAATAGATTGGTGCTCGTATTGCAGGGAATCAATGGTTTGAGTAAAATCATCGTGCATGCCTTTGATGTGGATTGTGTCGCCTACCTTCAATTCAGCTTTAAGCTTAATAATCCCTACTTGAATTTTCCCGAAGTAATGCGTGATGGCGCCGATTTCTTTTTCCTTAGGCTGCGCTGGAGCTGCTTTTGCTGGTTTAGCTTTTCTGGCCGCGGATTCCTTATAGCATTTCTGTCCCATCAACTTCTTGAAAAACTTCCCCAAAGGCATTATCACACCTCCTCTTACTATCAACCCCGTTTAAATATGGGGCAAATGTAATTATTATACCCTCTGTCTATCAAAACATCAATCATCTTTTTCGCATCGCCAAAATAGACGCCGTGGCTTCGTAAAACAATACCAGGCTCAAAAGCAAAAGCGAAATTGCGCAAATACCGGAAATTAAAATATCCGTCTGAAAACTGCCTTGCGATATCGCGGGCAAGGAATTCACAAAAGGAATAATCATACTGACTAGCGACCAAATAGTCATCACCATCATAAAAAGCATCGGGATAATGCTAAATAAGGCTGGGCGGCCGGTTTTAATCAGCCAAATCGAAATCGCCAATAAGATCAGGCTGGCCAGCAATTGGTTTGAGGTGCCGAAAATCGGCCAAGCCACTAAATAAGCTTTTTCCCGGCAAAACATAAGAAAGGCAAAAGGAACGAGCAGGCTGACCAGCCCGCTGCACAAAGCGCCTATTTTTGACTTCCAGCCTGCTAACTCCTGAAAAATATAACGCGCCAGCCTGGTGGAAACATCTAAAGTATCATAAACAAAAGTGGAGAAAGCCAATAAGGCAAAAACAAAGGCCGTCTGGTAGTTTATCTTTAACAATCCTAAATAACGGGCAATGCCCTGGGCATAGATTAAATTGGGTTCGGATTTAAGAACCTCTGAACCTTGGGGCAACATCATTACTGTGGCCATAGCCAAAACCGCAACCAACCCTTCCAACAACATTGCGCCATAACCGATGGGCAAACTATCTTTATATCTACACACTTGTTTGGAAGTAGTGCCCGAAGAAACAATCCCGTGAAACCCCGAAACTGCGCCGCAGGCTACGGTAATGAACAAGAGAGGAAAAATTAATTTGGCATTAACTGCACTTTTTAAACCAACCAGGTTAAAGGCTGGATATTCTATGTGGAAGCCGCCGAACAGGGCGCCGATTAAGCCGATAAAAATAACCAGATAGAGAAACCATCCCCCTAAATATCCCCGTGGCTGTAATAAAAGCCATACCGGAACCAAAGACGCTGCCAGGCAGTAAATTAAAATAATTGCGTCCCATTGTTTAACGGTAACTGCTGACAATTTCACCAACAAGAGTTGGGGTAGGTGCGGCCCTAACCAGATAATAAAAAACATTAAAGGCAAAAATATCAAGGTGGCTATCCCAAGCCTCATTTTAAAACAATACAATAAAACTCCCATGCAAAGTGCGGCTAGAAGATACAGGATAGACGAACCTGCTACTGCCGGGCCAAAAAGGTCCTGTGAAACAGCAGACTTAAAAGTATGCGCGGTAATATCGGTAAAAGCAATGACGACATACACTAAGGCCAGCCACATAAAGATAAGAAAGAACTTATGCGCCCGGGGCATATAAACTTTAACGATTTCGCCGATGGAAGAAGCATTGTGCCGTAGAGAAGCAATTAAACTTCCGAAATCATGCACCCCACCGATAAAAATAGCTCCTAAAACAATCCAGAAAAGTGTAGGCAGCCACCCAAACCAAAGGCAGGCTAAAATCGGACCCACAATCGGCCCGGCCGCGGCAATCGCGGAAAAATGCTGGCCTAAAAGTAAGGCCGGCTTTGCCGGGACATAATCTATGCCGTCGTTAATTTTACAGGCAGGGGTCAAAGAAGGATCATCAGCTCCAAATCTTCTGGCTAAGAAACGGCCGTAAAAACGAAAAGCTAAAAGAAGGCATATTATGGTAAAAAGAATGAGCTGATACAACATTTTACCCTCTTAAAAAAAGCCTAACCAAAAATAGCAGGGCTAAAATAATACGGTATATTCCGAAAGATATAAAACTATTCTTCTTAATAAAAGCAAGTAAAAATTTTATTGCCACCATCGCCGCCAGAAAAGATACCACAAAGCCGCTGATGAGATAACTGTACTGGCTCTGGGTAAAAAAATGCGCTTGTTTGTACAGGTCTAAACCTACTGCCGCAAACATAGTGGGAACAGCCAATAAGAAAGAGAATTCCACGATTGTCTTACGGTTTAAGCCCAAAGCTAATCCTCCGATAATAGTCGCAGCAGACCTGGAAACTCCCGGCACGATTGCCAAAGCCTGGATTAAACCGATCAGGAAAGCCTCTTTATATGAAATCGTTGCCTTTTCTTTTTTGTCATCGTTCCTTTTATGCCACAGCTCAAAAGCAATGATGAAAATCCCGCCCAAGAGTAAAGACCAAATCACAACAGTTTCGCTGCCGAGCAGAAAAGACCGCATAAACTTATAAGCAATTAAACCGATTAAAGCGGTCGGGATAAACGCTATCACAATTTTCTTGAGCATTTTCCTGTTAAAGACCAAAGTCTTCCAATATAAAGTTACCACTGAAATAATCGCGCCCAACTGTATCGCGATTTCGAAACTTTTCAAGAATTCAGTTTGCGGAATTTTCATCAGCGAGCTGGCGAGAACAAGATGGCCGGTCGAAGAAATCGGTAGAAATTCGGTTATCCCCTCCACAATTCCTAAAATTATAACGCTTAAGATATCCATGAACTGCCTATAGCACTTTAGAAACCAGCGCTTCAGAGATTTTTCTTCGGCGCAGTTTCCGGACGGTAACCGAAATGTTGCCGAATGATAAAACTTCGCCGCCGAAAGCTTGCCTGCCCAATTTTAAACTAACCCACTCGGATAAAGGGACCGCCTGCTCCGCAGAGGCGGTATCCAAAGATAACTTTGCCCCCAATGTCAAAGCTACAGTCTGAATGGGCACGCCGCCGCCCATAATCCAGCCGGCTCCGCATGGCTGTATATGCGTGGGCAGCCGGTCAAACTCATCCTCTATCTCCCCTACCAGCTCTTCAATAATATCTTCCAAGGTAATCATGCCCAACACAACTTGTTTTTTTGAGCTGACCACGGCTATATGGACTCTTTCGTGCATCAATTCTGATAATGCTTGGGCAAGCGTAGCCTGTTCTAAAAGCTTTTTAATCGGCCGGACTATGCCTTGCAGTGAAGGATTCGTGGGATTTAACTTTAAAGTATTGACGATATCTTTAAAATTTACGTATCCGATAATGGTTTGTGGGTCG
>CAZNWL010000064.1:0-6877 GCA_964577045.1 uncultured Planctomycetia bacterium
ATACTTACTCGTATCGAACGCGAGCTTTTGAAACAGGAAAAACACCTGGTTTTACCTAACCGTTTGATTCATCCTTTTGTATTTACCCATGTTTTAGGCGGTATCTATATAAAGCGTAGTTCAAGCTCGAGCGGTTTTAACGAGGCAGAAAAAAGGTGGTTTCTTGCACTTTGCGAAGAAGTAAGCTTGGGTTTAAAGATATTCGAGCTTTATCAGGAGCAGAAAAAAATAATGCTCAACTATATAAAGTCTTTATCGCAATTTCTAAGCCAATACGTACCTACTTCTTATCTGCACACTAAGATTATCTTTCGTTTGATTAAATCTTTGAGCAAAGCTTTGAAATTATCCACCCTAGAGGCTCAATCTTTAGAATATGCGTCTTTGCTGCATGATGCCGGTAAAATGCAGGTTCCTTCGCATCTGCTTAAAAAAGAGCAACCGCTTACCGAAGAAGAGTTTAAACTCATCGCTAAACACCCGCGTAAAGGCGCTCAATTGTTTAAAAATCTAGAAATTTTAAAGCCGGCTATACCGATAATATTACACCACCATGAACGTTATGACGGCAAAGGCTATCCTTCAAGATTGAAGAAAGAAGAAATACCCCTCGCTTCCAGGATACTGGCGGTTTTGGATACCTTTGACGCGATGTATTTTGGCCGCCCCTATAGGCGTAAACACCGGATTGAAGAAATCGAAAAAGAATTTCGTAGCCAGCGGGGTAAACAATTTGACCCTCGGATTGTCGATGTTTTCCTTTCTATTCTTAAACGAAAAAACATAAAAAAATACTTCCGTATCCCTACTTGATTTTTTTCATTTTTAACCTATAATAATACCTATGCAGGATAAGCAACTTTACCTCTTCGGAGTCCAAAGCAACGGAGGAGAAAACCTTAAAAAACAGAGGCTAGGCTTGCCTTTGGACATTCTGATTATCAGCGGAGTTGTTTTCGTTCTTTCTTTAATCGTAGCCTTTTCTTTGGGGATAGAAAAAGGCAAAAAAATTGCCTTAAAAAACCTTTCTCCCGATATGGTTTTAGCCGAAAAAAACGTTGAAGAAGCCAAAGAAACTATATCTGACAAAGGAACCGTATTGGATAGCAAAGCGGAGCTGAAAGTAGAAAAATCAGAACCGCCGGCAGAAGTTTCTAATGCGCCGGTTGAAACTGTAAGCGACAAACAAAAGTATAATATCCAAGTCGCCAGTTTTGCGCAAGAAACAGCAGCCCGCAGAGAAGTTAAAGAGCTTAAAGAAAAAGGTTATCCGGCTTCGGTAAGTAAAAAAGGCAAATACATAGTGATTTATGTCGGCGAATTCGAAGATAAAGAAGAAGCAAAATCTAAACTCGAACTTTTAAAGAAACGCTACAAAGATTGCATATTGCGCCAGCTTTGAAGGAGGAGAATCAATGGGTTTGCATCCATCGTTAAAACGTACCAATAGTTTAGGCGGAAACCGCTCGGTAATGAATCGTACTGAACGGATAAAGTGGCTTATAGAGAAAGGCAAATGGAACCAAGGTGATCCAGTCTTGGGTTTGCCTAAGATAAAAATCGTCAAACTAAAAGCTCTCAAAAAAGAAAAGCAGAAAGTCGAAGAAGAAGCCCAACCGGTTGCTGCTACACCAGAAGACTTAAAGGCACCTCAAAATCCAAAGGCGCCGCAAGCTGCAAAGACACCACAAGCTCCAAAAACGCCCCAAACTAAGCCAGAATGAGGGTATTATTTCTTTCCCTGACCACAGCTTTATTTTGTAGTTTTCTAGCTGCGGCACCTGCTCTTTATGAAGTAGCTAATGACAAAGCTAATGTCAGGATTGACTCTACGATAAGTTCTGAATCCCTGGGCTCATTGCATAAAGGCGAGATAGTCGAAGTCCTTGATGAGAAATTCGACTGGTATAAAGTTATTTTGCCGAGTACTTTTAGCGGCTATATTTTCAAAGACTTTGTTAAATTAATAGATGAGAGGCGTTTGGAGGTTAACGCAACCAACGTTAATTTGCGTTCCCAACCGACTCCTAATTCTTCGATTATCGGTAAAGTCAATAAAGGCGAAGTCCTCAACCTCGTTGAATACTCGGGAGACTGGTTTAAAGTAAAAAGCTATCCTTATGCCGTTGGCTGGGTGCATAAAGTTAGTTTACGCGAAGTTAATTTTTCATCCGAACCATCTTCTTTAGTAGAGGAAATCTGGCCTAAGCTTTCTCTGCCGGATATTCAAAGTAAACTTTTGCTGCATAAATATCTTATCGGTAGAGGAGAACAACTCGTGCCTTTGCTGGAGGCAAAAATACCAGCGTCTGATTCCAATAGCGTTTATAGTTTAATTGAAATTTTAAGCCAAATCGCTTTAAACCAAAGTAAAAGCGGCGACTGGGAGCTCGCTCGCTCTTTTTGGGAAGCGGCTAAAAAATCTGCGCCTCGGCAGGCAAGTATATATTTAGATATTTTACAAAATATTTTAATGCCTCACGAAAAGAAAGAAGCTTATTTCTATTTGCAGCAAAACGGTAAACTTTCAGCTGAAAATATTAAGACTGCCCTGGAGCAATTTAGCGTTAAGTTGAATAATATTTAAGCAATAAGCAATGGTATTTGTTGACCTAATTGCAGTTGTTCTCGTTCTTTTATTTTCGGTTACCATTCATGAATATGCCCATGGATGGGTTGCCGATAAATTAGGGGATACTACGCCCCGCGACCAAGGCCGGCTTACTTTAAACCCGCTTTCTCATTTGAATGTTTTAACCACAATAGTTGTGCCTTTATTGATTATATTTAGCAGCCGGGGGTTAATTCCGCCTTTGGCTAGGGCCAAGCCAATAAGAATCAATCCTTATCATTTTAAAAACCCCCGCCAAGACTTAATGCTGGTTAGCGCAGCCGGGCCTTTGTCTAATATCGGTTTGGCGTTAGTTTTTCTTCTCTTGGCTAAAACAGCCCTACCCGTGGTTTCTGGCATCTTTACCTTAGCGGCTTTTTTGAACTTTATCCTAGCTGTTTTTAATTTTATTCCTATACCGCCGCTCGACGGCTCACGGATAGTTGCCGGACTTTTACCGATAAAGCAATATCAGCTTTACCGCCGCTGGGAAAGGTTTGGTTATCTTATACTTGGAGTGTTAATGTTTTTCTTGATTATCAGTGGTTTCTTAATAAAAGGTATTGCCTTTTTGCAAAATATACTTTTTTCATTATGAACGCTAGAGCGGTAATAAAAACTATACCGGTAAGGTTGAAAGAAAGGTCTTATAAAATATATATTAGAAAAGGCCTTTTTAAAACAATTGCTTCTGATATCTCCAGGCTCAATCTCGGTAATTTCGGCATCGTGATTACTTCTCCTAATATTTATGCTTATTATCGTAAAGCAATCTTAAAAAATTTTAAGCCACAAAGCTATAAAATCATTCAGGTGGCTGACGGTGAAGCGGCTAAATCAAAACAGTGGCTGTTTAAAACAATAGAGGAAATAATCCGGACGGATAATTGGAGGAAACGCCTTTTTATAGTTTGCCTAGGCGGAGGCACTATCGGAGATTTAGGCGGTTTTATCGCCGCTATCTATAAACGCGGCATACCTTATATCCAAATTCCTACCACTTTTCTGGCCCAGATAGATGCAAGCATCGGCGGGAAAACCGCTATTAACAGCCCACGGGTAAAGAACATTTTAGGCGTAATCTACCAGCCAAAAGCAGTTTTTATTGACCCGGATTTTTTAAAAACCTTGCCCATGGCATATTTTAAAGAAGGCTTAGCTGAAGCCGTAAAATACGGGGTTATTAAGGACCGGAACCTTTTTGATTTTTTAAGGCTCAACCACGCAAAGATTCTCCGCTGTGAGCCGGCTTACCTGGCAAAAATAATAGCTACCTGCGCCAAAATAAAGGCTAAGATAGTGGAGGATGACGAAAAAGAAACCAAGTCTTTGAGAACGATCCTGAATTTTGGCCATACTTTCGCCCATGCCCTAGAGGGGTCGCTAAGATACCACAAGATTTCCCATGGCCAAGCTGTCTCTTTAGGCATGGTTTATGCCGCAAATCTATCCTCATCGTTAGGGGTTTGCAGCCAGCAGTCAGTACATAGACTTACACAAACCCTACGGCTTTTTGGCTTGCCCACCGTTATAAAATTTAATTCTATAACAGCTTATCATTCTTTGGGTTATGATAAAAAGTTCATTTCTGGTAGGCTACGGATGGTGCTTTTAGAGAAGATTGGTAAAGTCAGGGTTTCAGAGGCCATTAAGCCTTCTGACTTGAAAAAAACGTTTAAACTTTTAAACTAACCGTTCATTGACAAAAGCGAGTAAATATGGTATATTTATACGACCTTTAAGGTTTATTTAGCAAATTCTTTAGAAACCCATGGAAGAACGGCGAAAAAATCCTAGAGTAAACATATCCTTCCCGATAGAGTGTAAAATGCTGCAATCCAGGGATTATTTTTATACTGTGAGCAAGGATTTAAGTGCTTGCGGAGCAAGAATCATAGCCAACGAATTTATCCCTAAAAATGACCTGATGAAGCTAAGCCTTAATTTTATTAACAAGATATCGGACGTTAAAGCTCGGGTAGTTTGGTCGAGCCAGGAACGCGCCTCGGAACGCTATGCCACCGGCCTAGAATTTGTCGAAGTAGTCCCTCAAGTCCACGATGAATTAACCCGTTTTATCGCCGCAACCCAAGGAAGCTAGAAATAATGGCCAAAGCCGAAGAGAAAAGAAAGAACTGCTTGAACTGTAATAAGTCGTTAAAGCGCTTTCAATGGTATTACCGCAATAACGGTTATTTTTGCAATAAATCCTGTTTTAGCGCCCACCTGAAGAAAAACGAAGCTCCGAAATAGCCTTAAATGAACGAGAGAAGAAAAGAACCTCGCGTAGATAAAATAGTTTCCGTCAAGTTATCCGATTTGGAGTTTGATATTTTGACTGAAACGAAAAATATTTCAGCCAGCGGTGCCTACTGCCCAATTTCTAAACCCCTGCCAGCAATGACTAAATTGCGCCTGGTACTTTTATTGCCGGTTAAAAAGATCCGTTCTACGCAGATAAAAAAGATAAACTGCGAAGGCATTGTGGTAAGGCTTGATAATACGAGCGATAACGCTAAATATCCCTACCGGGCAGGAATATTTTTTAGCACTATCAGCGAACCAGATAAGAAATTACTGCGTTCTTATATCCAGTCTTCGCTAAAATAGGCTATCCGGCTAATGCTTGAACTTCAATTTCCTAAACCAGTAAAACTTATTTGCGGCTTTATTTATCCAGAAGAGAATTGGTATCAGCAGGTTAAAAGAATTATGGAAAGAAAATTCGGCCAGGTTGATTTTGAAAGCTGCCAGATTCCGTTTAACTATACCGATTATTATCAAAAAGAAATGGGGAGCGGTTTATCGCGCCGTTTTATTTCTTTCCAGCGCTTAAGGCTTCCTCAAGAATTGGTTAGCTTCAAGCTTTTTTGCTTAAAGTTAGAGAAAAAGTTCGCTCCGGGTAATAAACGGAAGGTAAATATAGATCCGGGATACCTTAATGAGAGCAAGCTCGTTCTAGCTACCACTAAAGATTTCTCGCATCGCTTATATCTTAATAAAGGGGTCTATGCGGAAGTAACCCTGCAGTTTAAGGATGGCAGTTTTTCTAACTTACCTACGACCTTTCCTGATTATCGGACCAAAGAATACAAAGATATATTTATGTCTATCCGTTCAATTTACCGCCAGGATTTGAAAAATGCACCGAGAAAATAAGCTAAATAATATAAAGGCAATACTTCCGGCCTTGCGTTCCCGGCTCCAAGCTTGCGATATTTGCCCGCGTAATTGCCGGGTAAACCGCTTGAAAGGCGAAATCGGTTATTGTGGAGAGGGTAATCAGCTTTCAGTTTTTACGGCCTTTCTGCATTGCGGCGAAGAACCGGCTATAAGCGGCCCAGGCGGTTCAGGCACAATATTTTTTTCGGGCTGCAATTTAAAATGTATTTATTGCCAAAACTACGAATTCTCTCAACTGAAAAAAGGCAGGAATACCACCCCTGAAGAGTTATCTGAAATAATCCTGGGGCTTCAGAAAGATGGCGCAGATAATATTAACTTGGTTACGCCTACTCATTTTCTTCCTCAAATACTGGAAGCTTTAAGCTTAACTTGGGAAGCAGGCTTAGAGATTCCCGTTGTCTATAATACTTCCGGTTACGAAAAAAAAGAAATTATTGAGCAGCTAGACGGCATTGTGGATATTTACCTGACTGACCTGCGTTATTTAAACCCGGATTTGGCTAAAAAATACTCATTAGCTGAGAGCTATCCTCAAACAGCTGAAAGAAGCATCAAAGAAATGTACCGGCAATACCCTGATTGCGAATGGCAGAACAACCTGCTAAAAAAAGGCGTAATCATCCGTCAATTAGTTCTTCCCGGATACTTAGAAGAGTCAAAAAATATATTTAATTGGATTAAAGAAAATACCCCTAAGGCTTTATCTAGCGTCTTGTTTCAATACCGGCCTTACTTTAAAGCCAAAAACTTTCCAGAAATCAACCGGCCGATTAATAAATTAGAATATGCTGAAATAAAAGAATTTGTGGAGGGGCTGGGTATTGAGGGTTGGATGCAGGATTATAACCCTAGAGAAGACTTGGCTGGTGTGCATTTTGGGCCCAAGAAATTTTAAGTTTTCCGCATATATTTCTGTGTTTTTTGGTGTTTTTTTGTATACTTGAAAATGTTTTAAACCCTGGTATAATAAATTTTAAACAGGAGTTAAAATATGGCCAAAAAAGTCGCTAAAAAGGGGAGGCCGAAAAAAGCCGTAAAATACACCAAAACCATCAATGTCCGCCTGACCCATGACCAGTG
>CAZNWL010000065.1:0-1259 GCA_964577045.1 uncultured Planctomycetia bacterium
ATTTACAAGGTTTTCGATTTTTTTAAATATTCCAATTTTACTCAAATAACTCAATAAAATCAGCCACGATTTAACCGGGACCTGTCCCCAAAGTTAAGTCAAGCCTTTGGCGGCGTAAATTTTCTTGCGCTCTTCTTTAACCAGTTCGTTGATTACCGGATCCAGGTCGCCCTCTAAAATTGCTTCCAGCTGATAAAGGGTTAAATTTATGCGGTGGTCAGTAACTCTTCTTTCGGGAAAATTATAAGTACGGATTTTTTCGCTGCGCTCTCCGGTGCCTACTTGGACTTTACGGGCTTGCGAGATTTTATCGCTTTCGTCCCGCTCTATTTTCTCCATAATCTTGGCCTTGAGCAACCGCATAGCCTTTGCGCGGTTTTTAATCTGTGAACGTTCATCTTGGCAGGCTACGATTGTTGCGGTAGGAAGGTGTGTTATGCGCACCGCCGAATCCGTAACATTTACGTGTTGTCCGCCGGCACCCGAAGAACGGTAAGTGTCAATTTTTAAATCCTCGGGGTTAATTTTCAGCTCAACTTCTTTAGGCTCAACCAGAACCGCTACGGTAACTGTGGAAGTGTGGATTCTGCCTCCGGCTTCGGTAACCGGAACCCGCTGCACCCTATGGACTCCGCTTTCAAATTTAAGGCGGCTGAAAACTTTCGGGCCGCGCAGGGAAAAATCAATTTCCTTGAAACCTCCTATCTCGGTGGGGCTTGAGCTCAAAACCTCTTGCTTCCAGCCTTTGCGGTCAGCATAGTGGGAATACATTTTGAACAGAGAAGCGACAAATAAAGCCGCTTCTTCTCCTCCGGCGGCTGAACGTATTTCGATGATGATATCGCGGTCGGCTTCGTCGTCTTCAAAAAGCTTTTCTTCAATCTCCTCGTCTACTTTGGCTAATTTCGCCCGGATTTCTTTCAACTCGCTTTGGGCTAAGCTCTGCATCTCTTCGGACTCTGTGCTGTCGGCGGCTATCGCGGTTAAATGCTTCTCTTCTTTTAAGTACTTCTCCCGGACTTCGCAAAGCTTAAGCACCTTTTCCAGATACGCATAGCGCTTAGCCACGCTAGTATACTCCTGGCGGTTTTTTACAGCGTCTTGTGCGGAAAGTTTTTTAGCTAAAGCGTCGTATTCCTGCTTTAGCTTATCGAAATTAATCATTTATTTTCGCTTCGCTCAAAATTGATTACAGCGATTTAAAAAAGATTACGGCGATTCTCAATCTCTGTAATCTCTATATAAAATCTCTGTAATCA
>CAZNWL010000065.1:1269-6844 GCA_964577045.1 uncultured Planctomycetia bacterium
ATTTCTTCAAGAATTTATCAACTCTTCCTTCGGAATCGACAAATTTCTGTTTACCGGTAAAAAAAGGATGGCAGTTCGAGCAAATTTCCACGTTGATCGACTTTCTCGTCGAACGGGTATGCACCACGTTTCCGCAGGCGCACATTATGGTTGCTGCTTCATACTTAGGGTGTATTTTCTCCTTCATCTTTAACCTCCGTTACTTATTCAGCGTTAATAAAAATTCTACATTGTTCTTGGTTTTTGACAGCCTTTCTACCAAAAGCTCCAAAGCCTCTACCGAACTTAACTCATTTAAAGCTTTGCGCAATATCCAAATTCTCTGTAGTTCGTCGGGATGGATAAGCAGTTCTTCCCGGCGGGTGTTGGAACGTTTGATGTCTATGGAAGGATAGATCCGGCGTTGAAAGATGGTGCGGTCAAGGGTGATTTCCATATTGCCGGTGCCTTTAAACTCCTCAAAAATCACGTCATCCATCCGCGAGCCGGTATCAATCAGCGCAGTGGCGATAATCGTCAAAGACCCTCCTTCTTCCTGGGCGCGGGCTGCTCCGAAAAACCTTTTCGGCTTATGCAGGGCATTGGAATCAATACCGCCGGAAAGGATTCTTCCGGAGTGAGGCTCAACCAAGTTATAAGCGCGCGCAAGACGCGTCATACTATCAAGAAGGATGACCACGTCTTTCTTGTGCTCTACGAGTTTCTTGGCCTTCTCGATGACCATCTCCGCCACCTGAACGTGCCTTTGGGCCGGTTCATCGAAAGTGGAACTGATAACTTCTCCCTTAACCGTGTTCTTCATTTCCGTCACTTCTTCGGGCCGCTCATCAATTAAAAGCACCATCAGAATCACTTCTGGATAGTTCTTAACTATGGCATTGGCAACCTTTTGCAGCAGCACTGTTTTTCCGCTGTAAGGCGGAGCGACAATCAGCCCGCGCTGGCCCTTGCCAATCGGACAAAGGATATCTAGAATCCGGGTAGAAACTTCTTTAGGCTCGGTTTCCAGGATAAACCTGTCCTTAGGGTAGATCGGCGTTAAATTGTCAAAGAGGATGCGGTTGCGCGACTCATCGGGATTCTCCATATTGACCGCTTCGACTTTCAACAGGGCAAAATACTTCTCATTATCCTTGGGAGGCCGGATCTGCCCGCTGACCGTATCTCCGGTCCGCAGAGAAAACTTCCTAATCTGGGATGGAGAAACGTAAATATCATCGGGTGAGGGCAAATAATTATAGTTGGTCGCCCGCAAAAACCCGAAGCCTTCCGGCAAAACTTCCAGCACCCCGTCGCCGAACATCAAACCCTGTTTTTCGGCCTGCGCCTGCAGTATTTTAAAGATTAAATCCTGCTTTTTAGCGCCGCTGATTCCGTTGACATTGAGATTTTTCGATATCTTGTTCAATTCAGATATCTTCATTACTTTCAAGGTACCGATATCTATGGTACCTTCTTCCTGCTCAACCGGCTTAGCCTTTACTTTTCCTTTAGCTTTTTCCACAATGAATCAACCTCCTTCTTCAAACTGGTTAAACTTCCACTATTATCAATAATATAATCTGCCCTTTTTATTTTTTCTCTCAATGGCTTGAATAATTTAAGCCTCTTGAGAGCTAAACCTTTGTTAAAACCATAAAATTTATTGAGCCGCCGCAAATATTCGTCCGGCTTAAGCTTGACTAAAATAACCGCGTCAAAATAAGCCTCTAATTTTTTCTCAAATAAAAGAGGGACTTCGGCAACTAAAACTTTATTTGTCCGTTTTGGCCCGCGCTTTATCCAAGCAAGCATTTCCCGGATAACTGCCGGATGCACTATCCCTTCGAGCTTCTTTAATTTCTTGCGGTCAGGGAAAACTAACTTTGCAAGTTTTTGGCGGCGAATTTTCCTCGCGCTTAGGCTCTGCGGAAAAGCTCTGGCTACTTTCTTATAAACCAAACTATGCTTATCCCGGTAATAACGATGAATAGTTTTGTCGGCGTCAAATACCAAAGCTCCTTTTTTGTTAAGCAATCTAAGTGCTGATGTTTTACCGCTGCCGGGATTTCCGGTTAAAGCTAAAACCTTCATTTTGAGCACCTTAATCTATTTATTCAGCGAAATCCCGATTACTATCGGGACAATTTATTAAACGTTTATAAACGTCCAAATAATGTTTGGCGCTGACTTCCCAGGAAAAATTGTAAGTGACAATCTTCTTTAAGACCTCCTGCCACCGCTGCTTATTTTTAAATAAGTTAAAGGCACGCTCTAAGCTTTTAAGCAAATCTTCGGCAGAGTAGCAGCTAAATTCAAAACCGCCGCCGCCACAATCAACATCAATAACCGTATCGGCTAAACCGCCGGTATGATGCACTATGGGGACAGTGGCATATTTATAACTAATCATCTGGGAAAGCCCGCAAGGCTCAAAACGCGAAGGCATCAGAAAAGCGTCCGATGCCGCATAAATCTTGTGGGCAAGGGCTTCATCGAACTTTAAATTGAGCGAAAACGAACTCTTAAATTTATTGCTCTTCGCTTTAAGCATGTTATGGTAATACTCTTCTCCGAAGCCCAAAACTATTAACTGATATTTAGCCAAAGCTTCATCCAGAACTTGCGAAAGTATATCCAAACCTTTCTGTTCGGCCAGGCGGCTGACCATGGAAAGCAGGAATGCTTCGGAATCAACCTTAATGCCGAGCTCTTTCTGCAAAGCGATTTTATTGGCCGCCTTATCCGAAAGATTTTCCGGGCTGTATTTTTTATAAAGGTGCTTGTCTTTAGCCGGGTCCCAAATATCATAGTCAATGGCGTTAAGTATCCCGATGACATCTTTGCCTTTCTCCTGAAGGACGCCTTCTAAGCCACAACCGAACTGGGAAGTTTTTATCTCCCTGGCATAAGTCGGGCTGACCGTAGTCACTAAATCCGAAAAAATTATTCCCCCTTTGAGCAGATTCACCTTATCGTAAAATTCAAAATACCGGGGAGTAAAATATTCTTTAGGAATACCCAGATAAGGGTATTTCTCCCTGACGAATAACCCCTGATAAGCCATATTATGAATGGTCAAAATCGTCTTAGTTTTCGCAAAAAAGTTATCTTGCGCGTATAAAAGCTTTAAATAAACATTGGCCATAGCCGACTGCCAATCATTACAATGCATGATGTCCGGAGAAAATTTAATTTTTTTGAGAACTTCCAGAACTTGCCGGCTAAAAAAAGAAAACCGCTCTAAATTATCCGGGTAGTCGCCTTTAGGCGTACCATAAATGCCATCGCGCCAGTAATAATCGTCGTTTTTAATAAAGTAAAAATCCACTTCGCCGAGGCGCGTTAAACCAAAGTTGTCATACATTTTTTTAGGCTTAATGCCTTTATAAAGCGGCTGGAATACTTTAATAGCACAACCTTTCCTGGCAAGTTCGTGAGGCAAGGTTCCGCTTACGTCAGCTAAACCGCCGGTTTTAGCAAAAGGAAAAACCTCGGAAGAACAAAAAACTACATTCATCTCGTTAGACCTCCTTAAGCTGTCCCCAGTTTTTACCGCTTTCTAGGTTAACTACCACCGGCACTTTTAAACTTATACTCTTTTCCATATGCGCCTTTACTAACTGCGAAACTTCTTTAAGCTCCTTTTCTGGCAGGTCGAAAATCAATTCATCGTGAATCTGGATAATCAGTTTAGCTTCCAGTTTATCCTTAATCAGCTGGTTTGAAATCTTAACCATAGCCAGTTTGATTAAGTCGGCTGACGAGCCTTGAATAGGAGCATTGACTGCTTGGCGTAAGGCAAACTCCTGAAGTTGAGAATTAGGGCTCGACGCTTCTGGCAAGTACCTGCGCCGGCCCAAAATCGTTTCCACAAAACCCTCTTTTTTAACTTGGCTGTGGATATTTTGAATATACTCCTGGACTTTGGGGTAGCGTTTAAAATAATCATCAATAAAATTCTGCGCCTGATTATTGTCCACGTCTAATTCCTTGGCCAGCCCCCAGGAACTCATTCCGTAAAGAATGGCGAAATTAATCCGTTTGGCGATATTGCGTTCTTGAGTAGAAACTTTATCCGCGCTGGTTGAAAAAAGCAGGCTCGCCGTATAGCTGTGAATATCTAAATTCTTTCTGAAAGCTTCGATCAAGTTCTCGTCCCCGGATAGATGGGCCAAAATGCGCAATTCAATCTGTGAGTAGTCCGCGGAAAGAATACATCCTTTGGGAAAAGATGGTATAAAGGCCCGGCGTAGATTTTCAGAGAACTCATCCCTATGGGGAATGCTCTGCAAATTAGGCGAAGAGCTGGAAAGCCGGCCGGTTCCGGCAGCAGTCTGATTAAACTGGGTATGCAAAACCCCATGATTTTCTTTAACCTGTTCCATCAGCGGAGCTATATAGGTAGTCTTTAATTTATTTAAATGCCGGTGTTCAATGAGCGATGCGGCTATGGGGTGCGTAAGCGAAAGCTTCTCTAAAACTTCCTCGTTGGTAGAATATCCGGTTTTAGTCTTCTTGAGAGGCGCTATGCCCAGCTCCTGAAAAAGGACGACCCCTAACTGCTTTGGCGAATTTAGGTTAAATTCATGGCCTGCCTCTTTAAAAACAGAGTTTTTTGTATTTTCAATCTCTCTATCTACCTTCTGGGATAATTCTTCTAAAACTTTTATCTCAACTCTTACCCCCTGTTTCTGCATCCGGCCTAAAATGCTGATTAAAGGCACCTCTACTTGGAAAAAAAGCTTATCTAAACCTTGCTTTTTTAGCTGGGGCAAAAATAGCTGATAAAGTTTATAGATGAAATAAGGCTTAAATTCTAGCGGGATTTGACCGGTGGTCTCTCCCAGATAACGAAAAGCTAGCGCCTCAAGGTCATAAGCGGCTGAACCCGAATCCAGCAAATAGGCGGCAATTTCCGTATCAAACCAAATCCCCTTAAAATTGACGGAATTTTTAGAAAGTATCTCCTCTTTAAAGCCGTGGGAAACCTTCTTGACCGACTCGTTCTCGAGAATATTTTTTATCTCTGAAACGCTAAACTTATAGATAAAATTTTTAAGCGGCTCGTAAATAAATACCTCTTCCTCCCCCATCGCCAAAGAAATCGGTTTTTTAATCAAATCTTTCAAGGCCGCGGCCGAACCCGCTGTTTTGATTTCTAAATCCATTTTAAAATGCGGGGCAGGTATTTCTTTCAAGAGGCTCTTAAATTCAAGCTCCCTGAATAAATCAGAAAGGCCCTTGGTGTCAACCGGATTTATCTTAAGGCCTTGCCAGTCTAAATTAATCTCGCAGGGCCTCAATGTAACCAAATCCTTGCTTAAAAAGATATTATCCCTGCTCGCCTTGATTATTTCCTGCAATTTGGGCGCCAATGTATCCAGATGCTTAAATAAATTCTCAACAGTTTTAAATTCTTTAATCAATTTAGCCGCCCCAACCTTGCCGATGCCTTTTGCTCCCGGGATATTATCGCTTGCGTCTCCCATGAGAGCGAGATAGTCAATGATGGCTTCCGGCGGAAAGCCGTTTTCCCGGATAAAGTCTTCTTTGGCCATTAAAACATCTTTATAGTAGTTATATATAGTTACGC
>CAZNWL010000066.1:0-6641 GCA_964577045.1 uncultured Planctomycetia bacterium
AAAAGCGGATTGTAAGATTTACCCGGAGTATTGGCAACTGCCAGCGCAGCAGCATGGGCCATGCGGTTCGAGGAGCCGATAATAAAACTATCGAAAGAAAAACGCGGGTTGAGACGCAAAGAATCCTGGGGTTCTTCGTAAAAGTTCTTTTGGATAGTTTTAAAAATTAAATTGGTTTTATGCTGTAATAAGTTAGGGTTAACTTCCAGGGTGACTTCGAAATTGTTCTGGCTGACATCTTTTAGAGCCTGTTGTATTTGTAATAAATAGTTTTTTGCAATCCAATCTTTAAAAAAATCGTCAGGAGCTTCTAAAACAACCGAAGACGGGCCGATTTTTTTTACCCCGAGAGGAGAAATCCAAGTATCAAAAGAAGTTTCTCCCAGCACTTCTTTTAGGCGAGCTTTACAGTCTTTCCAAAGTTGTTCACTCATTCAAAACCCCCTGCCCCTATTTAAGTTAGGAAGAGTTATTTCACAAAATTCACAGCTTATTCACATAGACAGCCTGAAGGCAAAGATAATTATACCTTAATAAAAGAGCTTTGCAAGATTTTTGTGGTTGACACATAATAGATATATGCTAAAATCATCCTCTCAAACCTGAGGAGGTTTCGAAGTGAAAAAACATTTTAAGACTCCGACAAAACTTAAGGGAAAAAGAAGGCATGGATTTCGGGCCAGAATGGCCAGTGCATCCGGCCGGCAGGTTTTGAAACGCCGCCGCTTTAAAGGCAGAAAAAAGTTGACTACATGAAACGCCTTATTCTCAAGGCCATTGCTTTTTATCGAAAAAGTTCTTTCTTATTGCCCCACAATTGTTTGTATAAACCAACCTGTTCAGAGTATGCCCAGCAAGCTTTTTTACGCCACCCATTTTTTAAAGCCTGTTGGGTGAGTTTCCTGCGGATTCTGCGCTGTAATCCTCTGGCCAAGGGCGGCTGGGATCCCGTAAAGTAACTTATGGAAAAACGCCTTTTTTTAGCATTTTTTTTGACGCTAATATTTCTTTTAATCTGGGGGCGGTTCATCACTCCGCCGGCGAACCAAGAAGTGCAAACCACAAACCAGACCGTGGCTGCCCCAGAACCTAAGGCGCCGGATTTCTTAGACGAAGCCCAGGATAAAGACTTACCGCAGGTTGGGATAGGGAATTTTGCTATAACATATTCTCCCACAGGTGGTTATATAAAGAAGATTTCCATAGATGGCGAAAATGAACCCCTCCCTTTTCATAACATCGGCTTTATTGCCGAAGACCAGCATAAACAATTTACTGCCTCCCTCCAACCGGATCGGATTATTTTTACCGGGCCCGGCGCCAGCAAAAAAGAATTCATTTTTAAGGGTTATGATTTAGAAATTAAAATATCCTCTAACCCCGTTCAAATGCTTTTATTTTCTAATTATTGGCATACCAATACCTTAGAACAAAGATATCAGGAAATATTTTACAGTTACGCGCAAGAGATTAAACGTAACAGCCCTAAAAAAATAAAGCCCGGCATATACCACAATATATCTTTTGCCGGCGGCCGCGACCGCTACTATTGTTTTTCTTTGTTCAAAGGCGTTTATAGTTTCAATTGGGTGGATGACAAAAGTCACGAACAACTTTACCTCCTTTCGCCACAACCCCTCACCCATATCTATATTGGGCCTCAAACCAGTAAATTTTTGGAACAGAAAGAGTTAGGGAGTATTATTTACTTTGGATTTTTTCATGGGATCGGCGTGTTAATGATTAAACTCCTCCACTTCTTTTATGCTGGGGTTAAAAATTGGGGTTTGAGTATTATCTTTTTTGCGATTTTTACTTACCTTTGCCTATTTCCTTTTACTATGAAAAGCACTAAAGCCATGCGCCGGATGCAGGAAATCCAGCCCGAAATAGAAGCTTTAAAGGTAAAATACAAAGACAACCCGCAAAAGTTCAGCAAAGAACAGTTAGAACTGTTTAAAAAATATCGGGTTAACCCCTTGGGAGGGTGCTTGCCTCTATTTCTACAGCTTCCGATTTTTATTGCTCTTTATCAGGTTTTATTTCGCTTTTTTGAGTTGAAAGGAGCTTCTTTTTTATGGATTAAGGATTTGTCTTTGCCAGACCAGGCTTTTCACCTGCCCTTTAAAATACCGCTGCTTGGCGAATATGTGAATGTTTTGCCTATTTTGATAATGATTGTGGGTTTAATCCAGCAAAAAATAAGCACAACCAATACCGCTTCTTCCGAGCAAAAATCAATGGGTTTATTTTTCGCAATCTTTTTAGGGGTTATTTTTTATGGTTTTCCTTCGGCTTTGGTATTGTATTGGTTTGTGCAGAACCTGCTTACGCTCATTTATCAACTGCGAATTTCTAAAGTCCACACTTTGCAATCTGCCTAAAAAAGTTACCGTTTTCACGTGAAAACTTCCAAAAAGACTTGACAGTATTAATTCTTGTATTTAGAATAATAACATTAGCTGTAATTATATCTTACGTTTTCACGTGAAAATCCCCACAATTTTAGCTGATGAAGATTTCCACGTGGAAATTGCTTATTATTAAAAATGTAGGCAATTTACACGTGAAAACGTAAGATATAATAAAAAGCTAACCTTACAAAAGCCTTAATTTTATTAAACAATCTAGCGTTTTCACGTGAAAACGCTGAACGGAATTATGGGAAAAATAATCGGGGTTTGTAATCAAAAGGGCGGGACAGCCAAGACTACCAGCGCAATTAATCTTAGCGCTTATTTAGGGCAGCAAGGCCAAAAAACCCTTTTGGTGGATATGGACCCCCAGGGAAATGCTACCTCTGGTATTGGTATTGACAGCAATGGGAAGAATTCAATTTACGATGTGCTTTCCGGAAAAGTTAAAGTAGAACAAAGCATTTATCCTACCGCATATCCCAATCTAGACATTATCCCTGCAGACATTTCGCTCACCGGCGGTGAAGTGGAATTAGTAAATATTCCCAGTCGGGAATTGCTTTTACGGGAAGCCTTGGAGTCGATAAAAAACGCTTTTTCCTTTATTATAGTGGATGCGCCGCCTTCCTTAGGTTTATTAACGGTAAATGTTTTAACTGCCGCAGACAGCCTAATTATTCCTATCCAATGCGAATATTATGCGTTAGAAGGCGTTTCCAAGCTAATCAATACCGTGGAGTTAATCCAAAACCGCTTGAACCCTAATCTTACTATCGAAGGCATTCTTTTGACTATGGCCGATTTTCGTACCAAACTTACTTTACAAGTAATAGAAGAGGTAAGGCATTTTTTTAAACAAAAAGTTTTTAATGTGATAGTCCCGCGTAATGTTAAGCTGGCCGAAGCTCCCAGTTTTGGAAAACCTATATCGGTTTATGAACCAACCTGCGTAGGAAGTATTTCATATCTTAAAGTGAGCCAAGAAATTATAAAAAATAATGTCCACATAGATGATAGGGAACAGGTTTTAAACCAACTCTACAAAAATAGGAGCTATTAAATGGAGAGACGAGTTTTAGGCAAAGGCCTCGATGCGCTTATCCCCAAAACCACCAGTCATATTTTAAGCCGGGAGTTCACTTATTTACCATTGGCGAAAATAAAACCAGCCTCCTTCCAGCCGCGCCAAAAAATTTCCCAGGAGGACCTTAAGGAATTAAGCCAGTCGATAAAGGAGAAAGGTTTTATCCAGCCAATCGTAGTCAGAAAAATAGGGGATGAAACCTATGAGGTTGTAGCCGGAGAAAGGCGGTTTCAAGCTGCTAACTCATTGGGGCTCAAGGAGATACCAACAGTAATCAAGGAGATAAGCGATAAAGAAGCCTTTGTCTTAGCCATAGTGGAAAATTTACAGCGTAAAGACCTTAACCCTTTAGAGGAAGCCACGGCTTTTAAAAGGTTAGTTGATGATTTTAGTTTTTCTCTGGAAGATGTGGCCAAGTTCGTCAGTAAAGATAAAACTACCATTGTGAATACCCTGCGCCTCTTAAAACTGCCGCCAAAGATTAAAAAAGCTTTGGAAGAAGGGTTGCTTAGCCGGACCCAGGCCCGGGCAATTTTAGGAATGGAGGACCTAAAGAAACAGGAGTTGCTTTTTGAACAGATTTTGCGGGAAGGCCTTTCCGTGCGGGAAATAGAGAAAAAAGCGCGGGTTTCTTCGCGCCGCCGGCACATGCGCGACCCTTTTGTTTTAGAGGTGGAGGAGCGCTTGCAAAAAATACTAGGGACCAGGGTCAAGATTTTTAACCGGCGCAACAATCGCGGCAAACTAGTCATTGAATATTACACTTTAAAAGATTTGGAGAGGATTATTAAGAAGATACGTTGAGGAGGTGAAGATAAAGTGGCTAATGAGTCAACATTAGTAATTATTAAACCCGACGGTTTAAAGAAATCCCTTACCGGAAATATTTTGAGCCGTCTTTCTGAAACTAAGCTAAAAATTATCGGGGCAAAAGTGCTTTGTGTGGATACAGAGTTGGCGAACAGGCATTATCAGCATTTAAAAAACGAGCCTTTTTATTCGGAGCTAATCAAATATATTACCGGCAAGCTTCACGGAGATAGCCGGGTTATGGCTTTAGTTTATTGGGGAGAGAAGGCAATTTCTAAAGTGCGGGCTATTGCCGGCGAAACTAACCCCGAGAAGGCTGACCCGGTAAGCGTACGCGGGGCTTATGGCAGGATTTTAACCAGCGGTTTGTACGAAAACGTGATTCACGCTTCCAGTAGCCCGGAGGAAGCAGAGCGGGAGATAAAATTGTGGTTTAAACCGGAGGAGATAGTCCAGGAGCTTTATCCTACCGAAGAGAAAAGCCTTCCTAATACAAAGAGGAGAGTTTGGAAATGAACTCAATGACGGCTTATGCTACTTTTCACAAACGCAAAGGTTCACAAACCGTCCAAGTTGTTTTGCGTTCGCTGAATTTCAAATATTTGGACATCGCCGTGCGCAACCTCCCGGCCGAAGATATTTTATTGGAGGAGGAAATCAAGCGGCAAATCAAAAAACGGGTTTTCCGGGGCAAAGTAGAAGCTTTTATTTTTTTAACTGGGGCGCAGTCAAGGAAGGTGGGGATTAACGAAAAAGTAGTGGCGCAGTATATTGCCCAGATAAGAAGCCTGGCCAAGAAACACGCGGCTAGCCCGCGGATCAATCTCATAGATGTAGTGAACCTTCCCCAAGCAGTATATTGGGAACAGAGGGTTGCCAGCGACCGCAACTTGATAATTCCGGCCTTGAAAGAAGCTTTGGTGAGGCTGCTCGAATTTAAAGCCAAGCAAGGCCAGATTATCAAAAAAGAAATGCTGGCGAACTTGAAGAAACTGGGAAAGAACCTGGCCCAGATAAAAAAAGACAAGCCTCTTATAGGCGAAATGGAAAACGGCAAAGAAGACATCGATGAAGAAATATCCTTAAGCGCTTTTTACCTTTCTAAATTAAAGGCTAATATTGAAAACAAGAGCCGGTCTCCCAAGGGCAAAGCGATTGATTTTTTGACCCAAGAAATCCTGCGCGAACTCAACGCCGCTTCCAGTAAAACTAAAAAGAAACAGCCGGCCTTGATGATTGTAGAAGCAAAGAATTATTTGGAAAGAGTGCGAGAACAGGCCCAGAATATAGAATGACAAAAAAGAAGACAGCAATTTTTGTTATTTCCGGGCCGGGCGGCGTCGGCAAAACCACCCTCCTTGAACGGTTGTTTAAGAAAAAAAATATACAAAATGTCTTTTTGCGAGGGGTGACTATAACTACTCGGAAAATTCGGCCTCAAGAAAAAGACGGCAGAGATTATTTTTTCGTCAGCAAAAAAGATTTTTTGCGGTTAAAAAAAGAGAGGTTTTTTTTAGAAAGCCAGAAAATATTGGGCAACTATTACGGCACTCCGAAAATTTTTCACGCCCTGGCTAAAGCTGAAGGCAAAAATTTAATCTTGTGCATCGACGTCAAAGGGGGATTATATTTGAAAAAGAATTATAAAGCTGGTAGAATAATCACTATTTTTATCGCCGCTCCCAATCAGAGAGAACTTTATTTGAGGATGAAAAAGCGCGATGAAAATAAAAAAGTTATGCGACAGAGAGTGCGGCTTGCAGAAAAAGAATTGTGTTGCGCCAAACAGTATGATTATTTAGTAACCAATAAAAATATCGCCAGCACCTTGAAGCGGCTGGAGGAGATTTTACTTAAAAAGGAGGCCTAAGCGGTGGAGGAAGCAAATATTCCTTTAGAAAATCTTTTGGGGGCGACTGGCGGGTCAATTTTCCAGACGACTATTTTAGCCGCGAAGCGGGCAATGATTTTAGCCGATGGAGATAAACCGCTAATAGCCAAGCCCGGCGAAAAGGTATTGGATAATGCGCTTAAAGAAATCGAGGCCGGTAAGATTAAGGCAAAAATTTAGTTCTTTTAAATTTACCGGCGTGGTAGCCAAGTAGTAAGGCAGCGGTCTGCAAAACCGCTATGCGCCGGTTCAAATCCGGCCCACGCCTTTGCCGGGGTGTTGGAATGGCAGACAACACAGACTTAAAATCTGTTGTTCCGCGAGGAACGTGCGGGTTCAAGTCCCGCCCCCGGCATGCTATTGGGCGATTAGCTCAGTTGGCTAGAGTGTTTCCTTGACATGGAAAAGGTCACAGGTTCAAATCCTGTAGCGCCCACCA
>CAZNWL010000067.1:0-1529 GCA_964577045.1 uncultured Planctomycetia bacterium
AACTAAATATGCTTGCAAGATGTTTTTAAAATGATATATTTTTATTATGCTTAAGGAAAAAAGCCTGGTTTTTCTCTATCGCGACGAAAAAAGAAATTTTTTGACCCGGATAGAAAAGAAAATCCTGCATACGGACAAAGGTTTTTTGAAACTGGAAGAGCTCATCGGCCGGCAATTCGGCGAAAAAGTTGAAACCAACCTCGGTTGCCCTTTTTATATCCTGCGGCCATACCTTTATGAGATGGTAATGAAAGTCCGCCGCCAGACGCAAATCCTCTACCCCAAAGATATCGGAATGATTTTAATGCGCGCCTGTATCTTTCCGGGGGCAAAAGTAATTGAATGCGGCATAGGCAGCGGCGCCTTAACCACAGCATTAGCTAACTTTGTGCGCCCCAATGGCAAAGTTTATAGCTATGAACGTAATGCCGATTTTTTAAAAAACGCCCAGAAAAATTTGGAAAAAAACGGCTTAGCCGAGTGGGTGGAATTTAATCAAGCGGAAATCAGCGATGAATTTCCCGAAAAAGAAGCGGATTTCGTGATGATTGACATCGGCAGCCAGTGGGAATTAATCGACGCGGCTTATAAATCCCTGAAAGGCGGGGCTAGGCTCGCCACCATTTGCCCGACTTTTGAACAGCTGACTAAAACCGTATTTACCCTGGAAGAAAAAGGCTTTATCAATATTGAAACCATGGAAATCCTCCTGCGCTTGCTCTTGGTCAGGCCCGGCAAAACCCGGCCCGAGCAACGCATGCCCTCACACACAGGGTTTCTGGTTTTCGCCAGCAAAATCCTCCGGCCTTAATTACGATTTTGTTCCGTGTTTGACCGGGACAATAGTAACTTTTCCTAAAACAGAAATAAATTCAAGACGTAGAGGTAAGCGGGTAAATTTATCCAGCCAGAGGTTGAACCACTTATCGCCTCTGCCTAAAAGAAAATAGGTGCTGATTTCGCCGCCGCCGGTTTTAAGCGGCCTCTCCTTTACGAACTTTATCTTTATCTTCTGGGTAGGCAGGTTAAAAGTTATCCATTTATCTTTTTCTAATTTAAAATCCTGTGGAAAAAAATAAAGCAAAGCTAAAATATTGTGAATGGGCTTGTCCTGGCGGATAATTTCTTCCTTCTGCTCGTTGCCCTGGCGGATTATCTGGACATAGCCTTTATCCTGATTATAAATCTCCTCTATCTGCTCTGTTTTTCCAAAAAGGACGATATCGCGCTTTACCTTAAGCGGAAGATAAGTCGCTGCCTCCAAAAAAACTTCCTCGTCGCTGGTTAAATCCAGCAGGTTAAAGATGCCAGCATCGGAACTTACCCTTAAAACCTCGACTGTCTTGGTGCCTATCTTTCCCAAGCCTCGGTAACTCCAATAAATATAGCCCGAAGGAATCCCGTTATAAAAAACCTGGTAAGTCAATTTCTGCGAGTTTCCAAACCGCTCTTTAATCTCCTGGCTGAATCCAGGATAGCTGATGGCGATTAAAAAAAATAAAATAAAAATTAGTTTCTTTTTCATAACT